>CALMAB010000327.1:3327-6312 GCA_937858325.1 uncultured Acetobacteraceae bacterium | reverse complement strand
CCGTTCGCCGCCATCGCCGACGACGCCCGCCGCCTCTACGGCGTGCAGTTCCACCCGGAAGTGGTGCACACCCCGCATGGCCGGCAGTTGCTGCACAACTTCACCCACCGTGTCGCCGGGCTGTCGGGCGATTGGAGCATGGCGGGCTTCCGCGACGCGCAGATGGCCCGCATCCGCGCCCAGGTCGGCACCGGCCGGGTGGTCTGCGGCCTGTCCGGCGGGGTCGACAGCTCGGTTGCCGCCGCGCTGATCCACGAGGCCGTGGGCGACCAACTGACCTGCATCTTCGTGGACAGCGGCCTGCTGCGGCAGGGCGAGGCGGAGGAGGTCGTGCGGACCTTCCGCGACCGGTTCAACATCAAGCTGGTGCACCGCGACGCCAGCGACCTGTTCCTGTCGCAGCTCGACGGCGTGACCGACCCCGAGGCCAAGCGGAAAGCCATCGGCCGCGTGTTCATCGAGGTGTTCGAGCAGGAGGCCGCCCGCATCGGCGGCGCCGACTTCCTGGCGCAGGGCACGCTGTATCCCGACGTGATCGAGAGCATCAGCGCCCATGGCGGCCCGAGCGTCACCATCAAGTCGCACCACAACGTCGGCGGCCTGCCGGAGCGGATGCGCATGGCGTTGGTGGAGCCGCTGCGGGAGCTGTTCAAGGACGAGGTGCGGGCGTTGGGCCGCGAGCTGGGCGTGCCCGAGCACATCGTGGGCCGCCACCCGTTCCCCGGCCCGGGCCTCGCGATCCGCATCCCCGGCGCCGTGACGCGCGAGCGGCTGGACATCCTGCGCCGGGCTGATGCGGTGTTCCTGGAGGAGGTCCGCGCCGCCGGGCTGTACGACGCGATCTGGCAGGCTTTCGCCGTGCTGCTGCCGGTGCGGACCGTGGGCGTGATGGGCGACGGCCGCACCTACGACAACGCCTGCGCGCTCCGCGCCGTCACCAGCGTGGACGGCATGACGGCGGAGGTTTACCCGTTCGACATGGCGTTTCTCGCGCGCACCGCGACGCGCATCGTGAACGAGGTCCGCGGCATCAACCGCGTGACCTATGACATCACCAGCAAGCCGCCCGGCACGATTGAGTGGGAATAATGCGGTAGGCTGCCACCGGCGGCACAGCGTTGCCGCGCCGCTTCTTTTGATTGGAACGGACGATGATGACCAGGAAGACCGGCCGCCATTTCTTTGCCAATCCGGGGCCGACCAACATCCCGGACTCGGTGCTGCGGGCGATGGACCGCCCCTCGCTCGACTTCCTGGACCCCGAGTTCATCGAGGTGTTCGACGACGCCGTGGCCGGGTTGAAGCGGGTGCTCGGCACGTCAGGCGAGGTGTTCCTTTACACCGCGTCCGGCCACGGCGCGTGGGAAGCGACGCTGGTGAACCTGCTGTCGCCCGGCGACACCGTGCTGATCCTGGAGTCCGGCTGGTTCAGCGAGGGCTGGGCGGCGATGGCGCAGAAGTTCGGCCTCCATGTGCAGACCGTCGCCGCGGACTGGCGGCGCGGCGTCGATCCGGACGCAGTGACGGCGGCGCTGCGGGCCGACGCCGGGCACGCGGTCAAGGCCGTGCTGGCGGTGCACAACGAGACGGCCACGGGCCTCGCCATGCCGTTGCCGGACATCCGCGCCGCCATGGACGAGGCCGGCCACCCGGCGCTGCTGCTGGTCGATACCATCTCCTCCCTCGGCTCGCTTGAGTTCCACATGGAGGATTGGGGCATCGACGCCGTCGTGGGCGGCAGCCAGAAGGGCCTGATGCTGCCGGCCGGGTTCAGCTTCACCGCGGCGTCGCCCAAGGCGGTGCAGGCGCACGCCGCCGCCCGGCTGCCACGCCACTACTTCGACTGGACGATGATGCTCGGCCGCCCGTCGCGCAGCTTCGTCGGCACCATCCCCACCGCCATGTTCTATGGCCTGCGCGAAAGCCTGCGCTTGATCGAGCAGGAAGGGTTGGCGCAGGTCGTCGCCCGCCACCACCGCTTGGCCGAGGCGACGCGCCGGGCCGTGCGCGTCTGGTCCGGCAATGACGGCCCGCAACTGTATTGCCTCGACCCGGCCCGGGTGTCGGACAGCATCACCGCCGTGTTGATGCCGGAAGGCTTCAACGCCGACACCGTGCGGCGCACGGCGCTGGACCGGTTCAACGTTTCGACCGGCGGGGGCCTGGGCCGACTCGGCGGCACGCTGTTCCGCATCGGGCACCTGGGCGACCTGAACGAGCCGATGATGCTGGGCACGCTCGGCGCGGTGGAGATGAGCCTGCGGATCAACGGCGTGCCGCACGGCAAGGGCGGGGTGGACGCGGCGATGGACTGGCTCGCCGCGGCCTGAGACACTGCCGGGGCGCCCGGCCGAGTCGCCGGCGCCTGCCCGGGACCGTGGCGCGGTTGTCACGGTCGCGTGTTTCCCTTCAGGCGCATGAACACCACAGCTAGTGGTCTGCATTGCGACTCGTCACCTAGATGTTGTAGCCTGCGTGGAGGAAGCTGAACAACGCAGGAGTGTCCACCGTGCTTGACGCAGTGCAGATGCAGGGCCGCCACCAGGTGCGCGTGGACCGGTCGCGGGACCGGCTGCTCACGGATTTCGGGCGCGCGACGCTGGACGACCGCTACCTGATGCCGGGCGAAAGCTACCAGGACCTGTTCGCCCGGGTGGCCAGCTTCTACGGCGACGACGCGGCGCACGCCCAGCGCATCTACGACTACGCGAGCCAGATGTGGTTCATGCCGGCGACCCCGGTGCTGTCCAACGGCGGCACCACGCGGGGGCTGCCCATAAGTTGTTTCTTAAACGAAGCATCGGACAGCCTGGACGGCATCGTCGGCCTGTGGAACGAGAACGTGTGGCTGGCGTCCAAGGGCGGCGGCATCGGCTCCTACTGGGGCAACCTGCGCTCCATCGGCGAGAAGGTCGGGCAGAACGGCAAGACCTCCGGGGTGATCCCGTTCATCCGGGTGATGGACAGCCTGACGCTGGCGATCTC
>CALMAB010000327.1:0-3227 GCA_937858325.1 uncultured Acetobacteraceae bacterium | reverse complement strand
CGCATCCTGACCGCGCGGATCGAGACGGGAGAGCCTTACCTCGTGTTCTCCGACCATGTGAACAACGCACGGCCGGAGCATCAGAAGCTGGCCGGGCTTGAAGTCAAGACCAGCAACTTGTGCAGTGAAATAACGTTACCAACTGGAATCGATCAGCACGGCCGCCAGCGCACCGCTGTGTGCTGCCTCGCGTCCCTCAACTTGGAAAGCTGGCTGGAGTGGAAGGACCACCCGTTGTTCATCGAGGACGTGATGCGCTTCCTTGACAATGTGCTGCAGGACTTCATCGACCGCGCGCCGGAGGAGATGGAGCGGGCCAAGTACTCGGCCATGCGCGAGCGCTCGGTGGGCCTGGGCGTGATGGGCTTCCACAGCTTCCTGCAAGCGCAGAACGTGCCGTTCGAGGGCGTGGTGGCCAAGGTTTGGAACAAGCGGATGTTCAAGCACATCCGCGCCCAGGCCGACGCCGCGAGCCGGATGCTGGCGGAGGAGAGGGGGCCGTGCCCGGACGCCGAGGAGTACGGCATCATGGAACGCTTCTCCAACAAGATCGCCATCGCCCCCACCGCCAGCATCAGCGTCATCACCGGCAGCACCAGCCCCGGCATCGAACCGATTGCCGCCAACGTGTTCCTGCAGAAGACCTTGTCCGGCAGCTTCACCGTGCGCAACCGGCACCTGCAGCAGCTGCTCGCCGCCAAAGGCATGGACACCGACGCCATCTGGTCGAGCATCACGCTGAACAAGGGCAGCGTGCAGCACCTCGACTTCCTCACCGAGCAGGAAAAGGCGGTGTACCGCACCGCGTTCGAGCTGGACCAGCGCTGGGTGGTGGAGCACGCGGCCGACCGCACGCCGTATGTCTGCCAAAGCCAGTCGGTGAACCTGTTCCTGCCGGCCAACGTGCACAAGCGCGACCTGCATCAGATCCACCACCTCGCCTGGAAGCGGGGCGTGAAGTCGCTTTACTACTGCCGCAGCCTGTCGATCCAGCGGGCGGACAACGTCAGCGAGAAGGTGGTGCGCCCGACCGAGATGGCGACCGCCGCCCCGAGCGACGCCGGGCGCCTGTCGCTGGCCGGCGCCACCAAGCCGAACAACTACGAGGAATGCCTCGCCTGCCAATAGCGGCTGCGAGCGACCCGGCAACGAAAGGAACCAACCGATGGACGGCATGACCCCCCATGGCGACAAGCCATACCTGGACCTCCTGGCCGAGAACCCGGTTTACAAGCCGTTCCGCTACCCATGGGCCTATGAGGCCTGGCTGACCCAGCAGCGGGTGCATTGGCTGCCGGAGGAGGTGCCGCTCGCGGACGACGTAAAGGACTGGCACAAGGCGGTGACACCGGCCGAGCAGAACCTGCTCACGCAGATCTTCCGCTTCTTCACCCAGGCGGACGTCGAGGTGAACAACTGCTACATGAAGCACTACAGCCAGGTGTTCAAGCCGACCGAAGTGCTGATGATGCTGTCGGCGTTCAGCAACATCGAGACGATCCACGTCGCGGCCTACAGCCACCTGCTCGACACCATCGGGATGCCGGAGATCGAGTACAGCGCCTTCCTCAAGTACAAGGAGATGAAGGACAAGTACGACTACATGCAGTCCTTCCGGGTGGACAGCAAGCACGAGATCGCCAAGACGCTTGCCGCCTTTGGCGCCTTCACCGAGGGGCTGCAGCTTTTCGCCTCCTTCGCGATCCTGCTGAACTTTCCCCGGCACAACAAGATGAAGGGCATGGGCCAGATCGTGTCCTGGTCGGTCCGCGACGAGACGCTGCACTGCCTATCCATCATCCGGCTGTTCCGCACCTTCGTGCAAGAGAATCCGGAGATCTGGACCGCGGCGCTGAAGCAGGAAATCTACGAGGTTTGCGCGACCATCGTGGAGCACGAGGACGCCTTCATCAACCTTGCCTTCGAGCAGGGGCCGATTGAGGGGCTGGCTGCCGCCGACGTGAAGCAATACATCCGCTACATCGCTGACCGCCGCCTTCTGCAGCTTGGGCTGAACGCCTTGTTCCATGTGGAGGACAACCCGCTGCCCTGGCTCGACGAGATGCTGAACGCGGTCGAGCACGCAAACTTTTTTGAGAATAGATCCACGGAATACAGCCGCGCCTCAACTTTGGGAACGTGGGAAGAAGCGTTCGCCAGCAACGTATTCGAGTCGGAACAACCTCAGGGCGTTATTACCCTCGCAGTCTAAACGCGTCGGTATCATACCGACATCCAAGCATTGGAGGCTCGTTACTTTCGCAGGGCGCGTTTGCACATGGGCGTCTTTGCCCGACTGACACGCGTCCTGCGTCGTTCTTTGCGATCAGAAACCGGCCCCATCGAGCTTTTATCGGTACGCTGATGCAAATTGGCCAATCGACACGCCTGCACATTATCGTGTAGTTTTTGTATTCGGCAACGCGAGGCGTGATGTGGAACACGATATTGAAGACGACGTGGAAGATCTGGTCGCCTCGAAGGACGTTGCACGCGAAACGACGCCAACCGGCCTGCCGCGGCACACCCGCAGGCTGTCCGACAAGGTTTTGGTCGCATTCCACCATGCCTGCGACACGTCCGACCTGGAGATCGCCGAGCACCTCTTGAACATCCTAGAGATCATGCTGACCCGGCGCCCAACCCACGCAGACGGCAACCGCCGCCGCAGCATCGAGGGCCTCGTCGCGGCACACGAACGCCTCTGGCACCTGCGGCACCCAACGATCGAGAAGTAAGCCGCCTTGTGCCAGTGGCCGCGCATCCATCGTTCCCACGTCATCGCGAGGAGCGCATCGACGCGGCAATCCAGGGACCGCCAGCACGAGGGCCGGCCCCTGGATGCCGCGCCGCCAGGGCGGCTCGTAATGGCATAGGGGGCGAGGCAAAGAGGCCGTTGATATCAGATCAACAACGCCGCGCCGTCCCGGAGCAGCGACTGCGCCGCTTCACTGAACGTGCCTTCGGCGTCGTGCAGCACCAGGCCCGGGGCGATGCGTCCGGGGCCGCGCTGCGCTGCATACCCGCGGACCAGCGCCAGCTTGGCGTCGCGCCCCGGCTTCGGCCATAGCGGGAACAGGGTCAGCCGCCCCACCCCTTCTGCCTGCAGCGCCGCCATTGCCCGCGCGGCCTGGCGCGCGGGCACCAGCACCGTCAGCGACCCCCCTGGCCGCAAGGCGCCGCGCAGCGCGGCGACCCAGCGTTCCAGCGGCACCGCGCCTTCATGC
>CALMAB010000326.1 GCA_937858325.1 uncultured Acetobacteraceae bacterium | reverse complement strand
GGCTGGCCGGGAACTGCGCCACGCCGATCACCAGCGTGTCCTTGGCCGAGGCGGCCACAGGGGCGAGGAGGGCCAGCAGGACGGGCAGCAGGCGCATGGGCGGTTTCTCCTTGGGCGCGGGCCGTGCCGTGCCGGTCGTTGCAAGCCGCGGGCCAGGCCGTTGACCCCCGGGCGGGGTGGCCCAATACTGCCCCGTCCCGGACGCAGTGGTGGACGCGGTGGCGCGGTTCGGCCGCCACCTGATCGCCGACCAGCACCGCGCCGCCCGCGAGGTCGCCTTCCACGCTTGGCGGGAGGTCATCGGGGTTTCGGTGCGTGACGTCCGCAACGGACTTGCGCCGATCCACGCGCTGCGTGCAGGCAGGTTGACAACGCCGTCCGACGTGTTGCCGAGCCGCAGCCCCGCCGCGAGCGGCCGGGCTGCGCATTGCGCGCCGTTGTGCCGGTGGACGGCATAGCTCATCAGCCCGAAGCGACCCACGCTGCCCACCGCGGCGCCCGGGACAGCTGACGAGGAAGCCGCTATGGCAGGGACGAGGCCATAGGCAACGCGATCAGCGCCGACGACGTGTCCACCGGCCTCGCCGACCGGCACAGCTTCCAGAACGGCGGAATAGACAAAATCGAGTCGCATAAATTCGCATATATACATATGTAACAAAATGTACATGTACATACATTCTTATATATGGCTTGTAGAGGGGGTAAGCACGTGCTTCAACCAGATCCGTTATAGCGTTGACGAGTCAGAGACGGCCGTTGCATACATCCATATGCCCATGTGGATGGACATATATACAGATGCACATTCTGGTTATGGCAAGCCGAAAGGGCGGGGCGGGCAAGACGACCATCGCCGTGCATCTCGCGGTCGAAGCCCAACGGGCGGGGGCTGGCCCTGTTGCGCTCATCGACACGGATCCCATGCAGGGCATGACGCAGTGGTGGGATGCCCGCAACGAAGCGGTGCCGGTGCTGTTCAAAGGAGTCGTGGAAGACCTAGCGCCCGGGTTACGCAGGCAGGGGTATCGCTTGTTGGTGGTGGATACGCCGCCCTCGATCGGGGACGAGGTCGCGTTGGCCGTAAGGTCGGCTTCCCTGGTGCTGATCCCGGTTCAACCTTCTCCGAACGACCTGCGTGCGGCCGGGTCCACGGTTGGGATGGCGAACGGGCTGAAGAAGCCGCTCGCTTTCGTGATCAACCGCGTCAAGCCTTGTGTCAAGCTGACCGTGCAGGCGTACGAGGCTCTGGCGCCTCACGGCGTCATCTCTCCTCTCCTTTACGACCGCACCGACTACGCGGCGGCCATGAACGATGGCCTGACGGCGCCCGAGCTGGACACGCGAGGGCCGGCTCCAGGCGAGATATCGGCGCTTTGGTCCTACGTGGCATCCAGGTTGGAGTTGACGGCATGAGCAAGCGTCCGATCACGCCTCTCTCCATCGCCGTGCCGGCGACCAAGGGAGCGGCCTACGTGCCTGAGAGCGCGGGAACTGAGACGCCTCGTGTTCCTCAGCCGACGCCGCCCAACGCCCCGGCCCTGCCGCCGGGGCCTGCTGCGATGAATTTCAAGCTTAGCTCCGCAGCCAGCGCGGCCTTGCGCGTTCACCAGTTCAAGACCGGACGGGCGAAGCAAGCCATTGTCGAGGAGGCGCTGGATCAATGGCTGGAGCGCAACGCCCACCTGATCGCTTAGCCTACGGTCTTACATACAAACATACATTCATACATGTGTATATATGACTATGGTGATAGATACATGTATCCACAGTTTGGGAACATAATGGCTTCACGGGTCGGACAGGAGTCAGCTCAGGAACCTCCTCTACAATGGCGATGCCAGAGGCATCAACCAGCCGTTGTTGGGGCGAAGGAACCGAACGTCGGCTTCGTCTGGCTCCAGTCCTTCCAGGTATGCCGCAAGGCTGTGAAGCAAGCCGAGCGCGCCGTCGAACCCGAGCGCCGCCACGGTTTGGGCATCCGGGTGGGCGAGGTCGCGCCCGCGCTGGGCGAGCGCGTCGTCGAGCCCGCCGCCTGGCCGCAACACGAAGTCGGACCAGCCCTTGTCCCACCGCAGCAGCCCGCCCGGACCTTGCTCCGGCGGCCAGCCGACTGGCTTGTTGAACATCAGCACGGCTCCGGCAGGGTGGGCCGCGCCGATGTGGGCCTTGAGGCGTACGACGTGCTTGTCGCGCAGGTCGCCCGGAATGTAGGTCACGGCTGACATGATGACCGGCAGGCGCCGTCGCCCGCCGCTGATTGCGACCGCCACCTGATCGCCGTCCAGCTCCGCATCCTCGTCGACGTCGCTGAACGCCCAGCCGAGGTGCTCTTCCATCATCCCGAGCCACACGTCCGGCTGGATCGGGTGCGCGCACCTCAGGCTGTCCATCAGGCCCATGGAGTCGCCCTCCGGACCGGCGCCGAGCATGTCCGCGAGGATGTCCGCCGCGTCGGTGAGATTGCCTTCGTCGTCAGAAGTCCAGCCCTCGTCGTCCTCCCCGTCGAGATCCTCGCCGGCTTGCGTGTTGGCATGCAGGTATGATGCGGCCTGCATGCGGGCCAGCGTGGGCGCATCCAGCGCTGGCGAGGGTGCCTTGGCCGTCGGCTTGAGCGCCTCGACGGCGATCTCGGCTGCGGCCCCATGTCGACGCAAAGCGTCAGCATGTGGGTCTGGTAGGTCCGACGGCGGCGGACCTCCTCGGGGCCACACTCCTCGTCCGGCGGGTCCGCCTTGCCTTTCCTCGCCGCCCGGGCCAGCTCGCGCCAACTGCCGAAGCCGAGCATGTAGGCGGTGATGTTCTCGGCCTCCTTACGCGGGGCCTGAATGCCCTCTTGCAGGGCGGCAGCAATCGCCTGGGGGCGCCCGATCCCGGCCGGCATGACGCGGATGGCCGGGGGCATGTCGCCATTGTCCGCCGCCGCCAGGCCACCCTCGATCGCGACCGCCATGCCGGCTTCGGTGAGAGCCTGCAGCAATGCCGCTGCCTTGCCGTCGCCCGCCTCGGCCGCGCGCTCGCACAGATCCATGGCTGCTCCGAGATCATGCTTGATGATCTTGGCTGCCAAGTTGGTCATCGACGACACGTGGCCGAGCTCCACGCGGCGGCGGTAGAAGTCGCACGCCTTGTCGGCCGAAGGCGGCACGCCGTGCCCCTCGTCGTGCATCAGGCCGGCGTTGAACGTCGCCTCGCCGTGCCCGGCCATCGCCGCCTGCTCGAAGTGGGCCAAGGCGTCCGCGGGCGAGCGGCGTCCGCCGAACTTTCCCGACGCGATGTGCCCGAGCCAGTTGTGCGCGTAGCCTTGCAGCTCCGTCTCGCCCGACGCAGCCACCGATGCGAACAGCGCCCGAGCCCGGCTGACATCGCGCGGAACACCGTCCGCGGACAGCAGGGCGAACGCCAGGTTCGCCGCCGCGGCTTCCGAATGCGGCGCCACCGCTTCCAGCGCGGCTACGACCTGTCCCTTGAGGCTGGCGGGGGCAGCGGCGATGGCTTTGCTGAGGACTGCGCCGGCGTCCCGTCACTGGCCCGCCTCGATCAACATAAGCCCGGCACGCAGGCACCGCCGGGCCAGGACCTCGTCGGGCGCGTCCGGCTCGGTTGGAGGGCCGGAGCGTGGGCCGTCCGCCATGATCCCGAGGAGGAAGCGGAGCGCCTGGTCCTGGCTGCCCACGTCCTCGCCCAGTTCGTGCAGCCGGGCGATCAGCCGGTCCGCGTCGAAATCGGGGGCAGGGGAGGGGCGGCGCCCGGCCGCCATGGCGCGGATCACCGCCCCGAACGCCCTGTGCGTGGGATAGCCATAACCGGCGGCGAGGGCCTCGGCGATGTGCTGCGCCCGGGCTTCGGGCAGCACCTTGCCGATCAACGCGCGGAGGCTCTTCTGGTGGGCGCTGTCGGACGGAGTGCTGGGCATGGCAAGCTATCCTCTCGCCTGGACCGGCAACCGACGCCCGCCCGCCGATCGGATCGGAAGCGTGGGACACCCGGCAGGGTGCTAAAAGCCAGGCCCCAGCGCTGCAAAGGGTTTGCCCGTTGCCCGCAAAGGTGTGCACGCTCCGGCGCCATGCCCAAGCGGCCCTGGTCGGGACCGTCGAGTCGGACCTTGTGCTGTGGGAACGCAGGACAGATATCGCGGGAGACGGGCAAACAGGCAGAACACGCCGGACAGCGGCGACGCCTTCTGTCGGGTAGCTGCCCTGCTTGTTGACGACACGATTCCCACCGAAAAAGATGGGGACGCCTTGGGGCGTTGCCAAGTTTAGGGAGGAAACGTCCGGAAGCGCCGAAACGACGCCGCCAAGTGTGCAGTGCGCCTTCTCGGAACGGCATTGCAAGCACTTTGTGCGATGCAATATCGCTTTGCCCGTCACCGGGGCTTGAGGGCTACCAATCGCGAGCCCCGGCCTGACCCGCCTTCAACCTGCGTGAAAGAACGGTGCCACCCTTGCCCAACTCATCTTTCCTGGATGTCGCTCCCGACACTCTGTCCGTCGAGGAGCGCATGCGC
>CALMAB010000325.1 GCA_937858325.1 uncultured Acetobacteraceae bacterium | reverse complement strand
GACCCGGCGGCCTGCTCCGCCCGCAGCAGAACCAGTTCCGCAACGTGCTGGACCTGTCGGGCCTGTGGCGGTTCCAGCTTGACCCGCAGGAGGAGGGCGAGGCGCGGGATTGGGCCAGGGCGCTGCCGGCGCCGCGCACTATCCCCGTGCCGTGCAGTTGGAACGACCTGTTCGACGACGCGCGGGATTACCTGGGCCTGGCCTGGTATCAGACCGAGGCCTGGTCGCCCTCGGCCTGGCGCGGCCAGCGCGTGTTCCTGCGCGTCGGCTCGGCGAACTACGCCGCCAGGGTTTGGGTCAACGGCGCCCTCGCGGCGGAGCATCAGGGCGGGCACCTGCCGTTTGTGGCCGATGTCACCGGCCAGCTCGTGTGGGACCGGCCCAACGTTTTCGCGATCTCCGTGGAGAAACGGTGGCGACGACCATCGAGGGCAACGATGGCGTCGTCACCGTCAAGGTCGCGGCTTCCAGCGGCTACTCCGGCCAAGGAAGGGTTCGGCTGAACGACGCCGACGCCGACCTGAATTTCCAGGGTGGCACCGCCCAGGCCACCCTGCGCGTGCCCTCGGCGCGGTTCTGGGGTCCGCGCGACCCGCACCTTTACCCGCTGACGGTCACGCTCAACGACGGGGCGCGCGACACGGACGCCTACTCGCTCGACGTCGGCATCCGCACCTTTGCGGTGCGCGGGGATCAGCTGCTGCTCAACGGGCAGCCGATCAAGCTCACCGGCTTCGGCAAGCACGAGGACTTCCCGCTCAGCGGGCGCGGGCTGAACCTGCCGATGTGGGTGCGGGACTACGAGCTGCTCCGCTGGGTCGGCGCCAACTCCTTTCGCACCACGCACTACCCTTATGCCGAAGAAGCGATGGACCTCGCAGACCGGCTGGGCGTGCTGGTCATCAACGAGATCCCCGCCGTCGGCCTGAACTTCGAGGACCCGGCGGAGGCGACCGCGCAGCGCCTCATCCAAGCCACCCAGCAGCTTCGCGAGCTGGTCGCGCGCGACAAGAACCACCCGAGCACGGTCATGTGGAACGTGGCGAACGAGCCGATGGGCGGCCCCTTGCTCGGCGCGGGCCAGCCCGTGCCCGCGGCCGTCGAGGCGGGCACGCGGTTCTTCCAGCAGATGTATGACGAGGCGCGCCGGCTGGACCCGACACGGCCCGTCACGCTGGTGGGCGTGCAGGGCGGCCCGGTGGAGTGGCACGGCATCTTCGACGTGGTGGCGATCAACCGCTACTACGGGTGGTATACCCAGTCAGGGCGGCTCGACGAGGGCGCGCAGGCGCTGACGCGCGAGCTGGACGAACTGCACTGGCGCTTCGGCAAGCCCATCATCATGACCGAGTTCGGCACGGACACCATTCCCGGCGTGCACGCCCAGCCGCCCGAGATGTGGTCGGAGGAGTACGAGGTGGAGTTCCTGCGCCGATACCTTGATGTCGCGGCCGAGCGGCCGTTCGTGGCGGGGATGCAAATGTGGAACTTCGCCGACTTCAAGACCGGCCAGGGCACGAGCCGGGCAGGCGGCATGAACTACAAGGGGGTGTTCACCCGAGACCGCCGGCCCAAGATGGCGGCGCACTTTCTGCGCTCACGCTGGGCCGGGCGGTGAAGCACCGGGGCATCCCGCTCCGCCGGCTTGCCTGCTTTGCAGGCCCTCCCGGTTGACTTGATCCGGCAACGACCCAAGATTGCCGATCACAGTGGAAGAGTTCGCCCCACCGTTCGGGGCGGCGCCGACGGAGCAACCGCCCCGGAAACTCTCAGGCACCCAGGACCGCTGCGCAGGTTTCGACTCTGAAAAGCAGGGCCGTCCGCCCTCGCCGATGGTGTAAGCCGCCACCCAGTCCGTGGGCGCCGGCGATGCTCTCAGGCCAATGACAGAGGGGGCCGAACCCGCATCATGCGGGATGGAGCGCCCATGTCCCACCCACGCCCGTTTGACCCGTCCGAACCCTGCATCGCCGTGATCGGCGCCGGGATCACCGGCGTCACTACCGCCTACAACCTGGCCCGGCGCGGCTGCCGGGTCACGCTGTTCGACAAGCACCCGTACGCCGCCATGGAAACCTCGTTCGCCAATGGTGGGCAGTTGTCGGCCTCCAACGCCGAGGTTTGGAACAGCTGGGCCACGGTGTTCAAGGGCCTCAAGTGGATGTTCAAGCCGGGCGCCCCGTTGCTCGTGAACCCCAAGCCGTCCTGGCACAAGCTGTCCTGGATGGCGGAGTTCGTCGCCGCCATCCCGCGCCACGAGGAGAACACGGTGACCACCGTGCGCCTGGCCATCGAGGCGCGCGGCCACCTGCAGCGCATGGCGGAGGAAGCCGGCATCGACTTCGACTGCGAAGAGCGCGGCATCCTGCACTTCTACGCTAGCAAGGCCGACTTCGACGACGCCGGCCGCGCCACCGCGCTGCTGGCCCGCGGCGGGCTGGAGCGCCGCGCGGTGACGCCGGCGGAGATGCGCGCCATCGAGCCGGCCTTGCACGGGGAGCTGTATGGCGGCTGGTACACGCCCTCCGATTTCACCGGCGACATCCACAAGTTCACCCACGGCCTGGCGGCCGCCTGCGAGCGGCTGGGCGTGGCCATGCGCTTGTCCACGCAGGTGCTGGGCGTGACGCTCCGGCACCGCTCGACCGAACCCCGCCTGGACGAGACGGTGCCGGAGGTGGAGGAAAGCCGCTTCGACAAGGTGGTGGTGTGCAGCGGCGTGCTGTCGCGCGACATGGGCCGCAGCTTGGGGGACCGGGTGAACGTGTATCCCGTGAAGGGCTACTCGATCACCGTCAGCCTGCCCGAGCCGGCGGACCAGGCGGCCGCCCCGTGGGTGAGCCTGCTGGACGACAAGGCCAAGATCGTCACCAGCCGCCTAGGCCGCACGCGGTTCCGCGTGGCGGGCACGGCGGAGTTCAACGGCGCCAACCGGGACATTCGGGCCGAGCGGGTGGCGCCGCTGGTGTCGTGGTGCCGGGCGCACTTCCCCGGCATGAGCACCCGGCAGGCGGTGCCGTGGGCCGGGCTGCGCCCGATGATGCCGGACATGATGCCGCGGGTGATGCAGGGGCGGAACCCGCGGGTGTTCTACAACACCGGGCACGGGCACCTGGGCTGGACCCTGTCGGCGGCGACCGCCGACGCCGTTGCCGCGCTGGCGACCGGGCGGGCGAACGCGGCCTGACAAAGGGCGCGTGCAGCTTCACAGGTTCCAAAACCAGGAACGTCCGGCCGGCAGGGCCTCTTGCCTGCCTCGGCGGAGGCCCTGCTCAACGCGGTCGAGAAGGCCTATTCAAAGAATTCGACGTTTCCGTCATCCAGGTCATATCGGGCGCCCACGATCTTCAGCCGTCCGTCCCGCTGCGGCTCCAGCAGCATCTGCTCCGTGGTGCGGAGGCGCTCGACGATCCGCCGGACGTTGTGCCGCACGGAGCGGTCGAGCAGGTCGGCCTCGCCGTCCCGGCGGGCGCGGAGCACCGCAGGGATGATCGGCTCGATCATCTGGCCGATGCTGCCGGGGTAGGTCGTGTCCTTTTCCACGACATCGACCGCGGCCTGCACCGCGCCGCACCGCTCATGGCCCAGCACAACGACCAGCGGCGCCCCGAGCACGGCGACGCCGTATTCGATGCTGCCCATCGCGGCGAGATCGACCACGTTGCCGGCGTTGCGGACGATGAACAGCTCCCCCAAGCCCCGGCCGAACAGCAGCTCCGGAGAAACCCGGCTGTCGGAACAGCCGACCAGGACGCAGAACGGCCGCTGCTCATGGGCAAGGGCCGCGCGCCGCTCGGCCCCGGTCAAGTGGGGGCGCAAAGGGTTGCCATCCAGGTAATGCCGGTTGCCGTCCTTCAGCAAGGCCAGGGCCTCGTCGGGCGTCATCGGGGTGCTTGGCGGCGTGAAGCTGGTCATGGGGTGGCTCCCGTTCCCTGGATGTGTTGGGGGCAAAAACCGACGCCGCGCACGGCGTCACTCCATGACGGGCGCCAGCTTTGAAACGGATTCAACGTCCTCGCCAAGCCATTGGGGGTTCTTGGCGGTGCCGTCAAACGTCGCGCTGGTCTTGAACAGTTCGTATTTGCCTTCCAGGGCATGGGG
This sequence comes from uncultured Acetobacteraceae bacterium, assembly GCA_937858325.1. Lineage (GTDB taxonomy): Bacteria > Pseudomonadota > Alphaproteobacteria > Acetobacterales > Acetobacteraceae > CAHJXG01. The sequence goes on along the minus strand of CALMAB010000325.1, from coordinate 2,825 downwards.
ACGGCTGCGGGCCAGCAGTTCCGCAACCTTCGCCTTGTCCATGGGTTGGAAAGTGCGGACCGCCTCAAAAGCCTGGTCGAGGTCGCGCTGGTTCTCCATGCCGGTGATGACGACGGAGGTCGGCAGGTTCAGGGCATAGTGCAGGTACTCGAGCGGCTTGATCGCCGCCCCGCTTTTCAGCAGCACGCTGTCGGCGAACGACTTCATGCCCAGCGCCGCGATGCCGTGCTCGACCAGATAGGGCAGCACGAGATGGGCGAAGCTGCGGAAGTGCGCGTCCATGACGTTGAGCGGCATCTGCACCGCGTCGAAATGGAACCCGCGCTCGGCCGCCACCGCCAGCATCTGCAGGTGGATGCGCGGGTCCTTGTGCCCGGTGAAGCCGATGTAGCGCAGCTTGCCCGCTTGCCGTGCCTCGGTGAACGCTTCCATGGCGCCGCCCTCGGCGAAGATGCGGTCGGGGTCGTCGTAGCGCAGGATCTCGTGGTGCTGCACCAGGTCGATCCGGTCCGTACGCATCCGCTTGAGCGAGGTGTCGATCTGGCTGGCCGCTTCCTTCTTCGTGCGCCCGTCCATCTTGGACATCAGGAACACCTTGTCCCGATACCCGCCCTGGTCGAGCGCCACGCCGACGCGCAGCTCGGAGCGGCCCCCGTTGTAGTCCCAGCAGTTGTCGATGAAGGTGATGCCGCGGTCCACGCCCTCGTGGACGAGGCGCACCGCCTCCTCATCGCTCACCGCGCTCTTGCCGAGGTGGAAGCCGCCCATGCCGATGGCGGAGATCATCTCGTTCGTGCGGCCGAAGCGGCGGTAGAGCATGTCGCCCCGGCGCTCGCCGAGATCGGTCACGAAGGGCAGCGCCGCCGGGTCGGGCACCCGCGTCGTCGGCAGCGCCGGGCTTGCCAAGGAACCGCTTTCATCCGCCATAGATCACCTCTTGAAACCCTCCATAAAATCTCGGGCGGGATGATGGTTTCCCCGTCCACCGTCGATTACGGGCCGGGGCGTTGCCGGCCCCGGCAGCGTCACCCGCGCGGCGGCCGGCTCAGGAACGGGGAGCCGGCCAAGCAGAAGCGCCAGGGCGTTTCGACCGCCTGTGTGATGCCGATGCGGCGCCCTTCCACGATCCGCGGCGTTCCCGACCGGTCCTCAAGCACGAAAGGCGGCGCGTCCAGCGGCAGGCCGTCGAGCGCCCTTGTCACGCCCAAGGCCTGGCACAGCCGCCCGGGGCCGCTGCACAGCCACCGCGGTTCCGCCACGCCCCGGCGCTGCGCCATCGCCTCGGTGCCCGCCGTCGGCTGCAACGCCCGGATCAGGACGGCGCTGCCGGGGGCCTCCGCGTCGCACACCAGGTTCAGGCACCAATGAATGCCGTAGGAGCGGTAAACGTAGGCATGGCCGGTCGGCCCGAACATGGACGCATTGCGCAAGGTGCGGCCCGCGAAGCTGTGCGAGGCGGGATCGTCCCGGGCGTAGGCCTCGGTTTCGACCACGATCCCGCCCACGCCATCGACCAGCAGCGTTGTCCCGATCAGGTCGCGGGCAACGACGGGCACGGGGCGGTGAAAGAACGCGCGGGGCAGGGCTTGGCCGGGTGATGTCATGCCGGGGCAAACCCTGCGGCCACGAGGAAGGTTGCGGCCCGGCACCTGGGCGGCGGTTGGAGGCTTCCGCCGCCTCTGTTCGCGGGTATAATGGGGAACAACGGCCGCAGGCCGGCCGCCGCAAGCATCAACGCGGCAGGAGGAACACGTCATCCGCGACCACGAGGCCGGCATCCTTCCCGCGCTTGCGCCCATGGCCACGCCGCCCGCGTGATCCCGGGGCGAGAGATGGTGCCGTGACACCCGCGCCCGTGCTCCTGCGGCTGCAAGGGATCGAGAAGCGGTTCGGCGGCGTGCATGCGCTGCGTTCCGTGGACTTCGACCTGCGGGCGGGCGAGGTCCACGCCCTTCTGGGCGAGAACGGCGCCGGCAAGAGCACCTTGATGAACGTCGTGTCGGGCGTGATCGCGCCCGACCGGGGCAGCGTGGCGCTGGACGGCCGGCCGGTCCGCTTCGCCAGCCCGCGCGACGCGCAGGCGGCCGGGATCGCCACCATCTTCCAGGACCTGGACCTGGTGCCCGGTCTGGACGTGGCGGCGAACCTGTTCCTTGGCCGGGAGCCGGCGCGCTTCCCCGGGCTGCTGCGCACCCGGACCATGGCCCGCGACGCGGAGCGCCTGCTGGCCGAGGTCGGCGTTCCGCTCGGCGTGGGGCGCCGGGTGGCCTCGCTCGGCATGGGGCAGCGCCAGCTTCTGGCCATCGCCAAGGCGCTCGCCCACGCGCCGCGGGTCCTGGTCATGGACGAGCCGACGGCCGCGCTCTCGACCACGGAAGCGCGCCACCTGTTCGACACCATGCGCCGGCTCTGCGCCCGCGGCGTCGGCATCATCTACATCTCCCACCGGCTGGAAGAGGTGCCCCAGGTCGCGGACCGCGTGACGGTGATGCGCGACGGGCGCGTGGTGGGGGAGGAACGGCCCGACGCGCCGCAAGGGCGGCTGGTGCAGCTGCTGGCCGGCCGGCCGCTCAACGAGCTGTTCCCGCCCAAGGCCGGGAGCGCGGGGGAGGAGCTGCTGCGGCTGGACCACGCGCGCTACGTGCCGCGCGCCCACCCGGCGGGCTGGCAAGCGCCGGAGGACGTGTCGCTGGTCGTGCGCGCGGGCGAGGTGGTCGGCCTCGCCGGCATCGTCGGCGCCGGGCGGACGGAGCTGCTGACCTGCCTATACGGCGAAGGGCCGCCCGGGCGCTGGCGCGGCACAGTCCGGGTGCAGGGGCGGGCGG
>CALMAB010000324.1 GCA_937858325.1 uncultured Acetobacteraceae bacterium | reverse complement strand
AGGTGTTATCGCCGAGCATGGTGATGCCATGGTGGAGGACCCCGATGATCAATACGCCGTGCAGCGTACCGCCGATCCGGCCTTCCCCACCGTGTAGCCTCGCTCCGCCTAGAAGGACGGACGTGAGCACCAGCAGCTCATAGCCAGTTCCCGCCGAAGGTGTGGCACTCGCCGATTGACCAATGAAGAGCAGTGCCGCCAGCGCAGCAGATGCGCTGCTCAGGCCGAAGACGAGGAAACGGTGCGGGCCTAAAGAGATGCCGCTCAATTGGCTGGCTCGCGGGTTGGCACCGATCGCGTAGATTGTCCGCCCGATCCGGGTATAGGCGGCGACCACCTGACATATCGCGAACACCGCCGCTGCCAAAAGGATGGCGGCTGGCACACCCAAGATGCGGCCCGATCCGAGTTCGAGGACCAGGTCGTCCGAGATCACGCTCGTGTGGCCGTTGCTGATGAAGTAGGCGAGGCCGCGCAAGATGGAAAGGGAGCCGATCGTGACGATGATGGATTCGATGCCGAGACCGACGACCAGAGTGGCATTGGCCAGACCGCACCCAAGCCCGATCAAGAGGGATGCCGCAACGACCAGGGGGGCCGAGATCCCGGCGTCCAGCATCATCCCGGCCGACACAGCCACAAGGCCAACGATGGAGCCGATCGAGAGGTCGAGATTACGCGAGACCAGCATCAACGTGGAGAGCGGCGCCATCGTTCCGATGACGGCGACCGAGAAGAGGATGTTGACGAGGTTGCGTACCGTGAAGAAGTATGGAGAAAGGGCACCGAAACCCGCGACCAGCAAAAACAGGAAGCCGAGCAATGCGACCTGCTGGAGTCGGCTCCGCCCGACACGACTCGGCTTGGCCCGTCCTGCGGTCGGGTGAACCGTGTTCGGAGATAATGGCATCAATTTCTGAACTGATTCGTCCATGGCCACTCCCTACTGCAGTGCCGCCGCGAGCAATTGGTCGGTCGTCATGTCCGCTCCCTCCAGCTCGGCGGCTAAACGCCCACGCTGAAGGACATAGGCCCGGTCGCAGACGGTTGCGATTTCCTCAGCGTCCGACGAGAACACGAGCGCAGTGCCGCCGCGCCGGGCGAACTCCCGCAACTCGCGGTAGATCTCAGCCTTAGCCCCTACATCGACGCCGCGGGTCGGTTCGTCCAGCAGCAAGATGGACGAACCAACCGACGCCCATCGTGCCAAGACGATCTTCTGCTGATTGCCGCCGCTGAGCTCGCGCGCTGGTTGCTCGACGTCGCGCATCCGGATGTCGTAGCGGCGGGAAAATTCCAACGCACGACGCCGCGAGCGGGACCTTTGCACGAATCCCAAGCGGGTCACGGAGCGGGTCGAGGCAAGCATCAGGTTTTCGCGTATCGAAAGCGAAAGAGCCAAACCGTCATGCCGACGATCCGCGGGGACATATCCGAGCCCCCAGCTGACGGCGTCGGAGGGACTACGCGGCAGCCCATCGTGAACGAGGATTCGGCTGCGCTCGGCCCCGGCGTTTCGGGCATCACCGAACAGGGCGGCTGCGATGGTGCTCTGGCCTGCACCAAGCAGGCCGAAAAAGCCCACGACGGCGCATTGCTCGGCTTCGAAGCTGAGGTCGGCAACAGCTGATCCAACGTTCAGTCGCTGAACGACCACCGCTGGTGCACCGGCGCGCCGCTTCTTCTCGTAGCTCACCGCTTCGAGCTCCTTGCCAAGGATGGCCTCGGCAAGCGTCGCGCGGCAGAGCTCCCCGCGCCGGAACTCCCCAACATTCTGGCCGTCACGCAGGACGCTGACGCGATCGGCGATGTCGATGACCTCATCCAATCGGTGGGAGATGTAGACGATTCCCACGTCCTGGCCGCAGAGGGACCTCACACGGTCGAGAAGGCGGGCAGTTTCGAATTGCGACAGCGCGGCGGTCGGTTCGTCCAGCAACAGAATGCGCGATTTGCGGGCCAGCGCACGAGCGATCTCGACGACTTGTCGGTCCGGAACCGTCAGGTCTCGGACCAGTGCGGCGGGATCGAAGCTGGCGCCCAAGGACCGGAGGATCTCGCCCGCCCGCGCGACGCACTCGCGGCGCCTTACGAAGCCTCGTCGAGAGGGAAGGATGCCGAGAAAGATGTTCTCGGCAGCCGACAGCGGCAGCGCCAACTCCAACTCTTGCTGGACGGTCTCGATCCCGAATGCTTTTGCGGCATCGAGTCCACCGTAGTGCGAACTCTGGCCGTCGAGGATGAATTCGCCGGCATCAGCTTTGACCGAGCCCCCGAGTATTTTTGTCAGCGTCGACTTGCCGGCACCGTTCTCGCCCACCAATGCGTGGACTTCTCCGGCACGAATGCCGAAGGAAACGCCCTTGAGTGCTCGAACGCCGCCGTAACGCTTCTCGATCTGCCGGACCGCGAGGATCTCCCCCGCGCTCATTCAGGGTAGAACTTGCTGTAGTTGGCGGCCGTCACGAATTCGGCTTGAGACGGGTTGCTTCGGGTGGGAACCGCTTTGCCACTTAGCACATGTTACGCAATCGATATGACCTCCTCACCCCAGAGCTGGGGGAAGAAGCTATACGTGCCGATGAAGGGGGATGTGGGCTTCCGGATTTCCGAGTAGGCCGCAGCGTCACCACCGGTCGCGGCGATGAGCACGTCCGCTTCGCGGTTTGCGTTCCGGACAGCCGCGAGCGCCGCGAGCGCCATGGCGTCGATATGGACCCAGATCATGAGCTTGCTGTGGGGAAACCGGGTCAGTGTGTCGAACACGAGTTGGCGCGTATTGCCTGCGTCATTCCTGCTTGAGAACTCGACGAGCTTCGCGTCTGGGTAGGCTTTCCCCAAGCTATCCCTGGCGCCAGCAGCGCGCTCCTGGAAGACCGGTCCGAGCTCCGGTGACCCGATCAGGACCGCCACTGGCGTGATTGCAGGCCAGCGTGCTTTGGCTGCTTCCGCGAGAGCAAGGCCCGACGCCGTTCCGGCCCGCAGATTGTCCACCACGAAGACTGGGAAGTCCGGTATCGGCGTCTGAATAGAGAGCACCTTCACGCCGGCTTCCTTCATCAAGCGAGAGATCGGCCCGTTGGCGGATTGCTGCGCATTGTAGTCGATGAACAGGTCATAGCCGCCGGCGGCAACCACTCTGGCGATTTCGATTGCACGCGCCGGGTCATTGCGGTTGTCCATCCAGCTTACGTCGAGGTGCGGCCGCCTGGCGGCGGCCTCGCGCATCCCGTTCAGGACGGTGACGCCGAATGGGATTTCGTCGGTGACGTTGGCGTAGGCCACCCGCCACCTGCGCGAGGTGCCGGCGGTCGTCTGCGCAAGTGATCGACCGCACGCAAACACGGCCCCGCTCGCCGTCACCATGCCGACGGCCCGCCTCCGGCTTACCTCCATGACGCCCCCGCATTATGCAATCGTTGGCACGACCATTAAGATCAGACGCTCGCACCGTCAACAGCGAAATGCGTCATGGATACATTCGTTCTCAGTGCGCAGTCGCTGCTAAACTCCGTGGGAAAGCTCACTTGACCCGCGACGCACGACGGAGATAGCGTCTTTTAGTGCTAACGTAAGCACAAACGGATTTTGTCGCCGGGCGCGGTGCCGTTCTGGTGGCGATGATGCGCTTAAGAGTAGGGGGGTGACGAGCGTGTTGTTGCAGGCGACACAGCCTATTGCGGCGAAGCGCCACGGCCACGGCCAACCATGACGCATGCGGTCGCTGTCGCGATTGAGGATGATCCTGCGGACGTACTCATCGTGGGCGGGGGAGCGGCCGGTTGCGTGTTGGCGTCTCGATTGAGCGAGGATACACATACGCGCGTGCTGCTCGTCGAGGCTGGCCGGGATCTGGAGCCCGGAGCCATGCCCGCAGACGTCGCCTCGATATTCCCACGCTTTTACGTTATTGATCCGACCAGGGTAATCTTGGGTTAGGCGGCGTAGCGGAACGTGGGATG
>CALMAB010000323.1 GCA_937858325.1 uncultured Acetobacteraceae bacterium | reverse complement strand
GCGCCCACGGGCTGGCGCGACGCCGCGGCGGCGGTGCTGGGCGGCATCGAACACCGCTTGGCCCATGGCGGCCCCAGGCACGGCATCGGGCACTGGCAGGACCGGGACGAGGCGTTGCGGACGGCCAACCTATGAGCGTCCCTTTATGAGCGTATCGGGCGGGCGCGTCCTTAGCTTGCTGGCCCGGCACGGCACCGCGAAGTACCGCGACTCCCTACCGGACATCCGCGCGCTATTCGCGCAACAGATGCCGGAGTTCGGGCACGAGGCCGTGGTGATCGACAACGCGCTCGACCGGGACCATGGGGAGCGGCTCGGGCCGGGCGTCACCCTGATCGGCGGCGACAACACGGCCTGGGAGTTCTCCGCCTGGGATTGTGGGATCGCGCACCTCGGGCCGCGCTTGGACGAGTTCGATTGGGTTCACCTCGCCACCTCGGCATTCCGGCAGCTTTACACGCGCTACCTCGACCGGTTCGATGCGGACATGCTGGGCCTGCTGACCGGGCGCGCCGCCGCGGTGGGGCACATCGATCATTTCAACGAACCCGTCGCGTTCGCCGGGCGCAGCCTGCAATCCTGGCTGCGCAGCTCCTTCGTGCTGCTGCCGCCGGCGGAACTGCGGCTGCTCGGTCCGCTGAACAGCGTGACCGACCGGAGCGCCTTGTTCACCGGCGACCCCGCCGCGCCGTTCCGCGGGGATGCTCCGCTTTCAGCCGCGTTTCAACGAAACATCCTGGGCTGGCTGACCGGCGAGGGAACCGGCCAGGGCACGGAATGGCACTCGCGCTTCGCGCTGTCGGACGAAACGCTGCGGTTCTTCGAGGACAAGGCCGTGGCGGTCCTGAACGAGGGAATGCTGACCGGCCGTCTGCGTGCGCAAGGGTGCGGCATCGTCGATGCGACGTGGCTCGCGACCCGCGCCGGGCAGCCCTTTCCGGCGGTCCGGCGGTTGGGGGCGATCCCCGATTGGCGCGTCCAGGTCACGTCGCGCGACGAGGACGCCGCCACCCTGCCCTGACGGCGGCCCGATCCTCGGCCCGGGCTGCGACGCGCCGCTTGCCCCCTCGCATCAACTTGCAATAACGTAACGAATGTCCAGCCAGCTGCTGGGGCACTCGGCCCCCAACGCCCATGCTGCCGAACGCTCCGTGCAGGTCCGGGATCGGGCGGACCGGGCCTGGGCGGAGCTGCGGCGGCGCGGCATCCTGCCGACGCCCGCGAACTTCGAACTCTGGTACACCCACCTCGGCGGCGGCAGCCCGGCGCTGTCGCGGCGGCTTGCGGCCCTGCTCGACGCCGGCGCGGCGCCCTCTTCGGAGCAGCTGCAGGAACTGCACGCGGACTGCGTGGGCCAGGACATCGATGTGGATGCCATTGCCGACAGCTCGGACCAGATTGAGCAGGCGGCCTGCGCCGTGATCGACCAGGTTGCCGGCAGCCAAGCGTCCCTGCGCGGCTATGGCGAGGCCTTGTCCGGCGTCGTGGGCCGGCTGAACGAAGACCAGACGCTGAGCGGCCTCGTCCAGGCCATCGCGGTGCTCACGGCAGAGACCGCGCGGGCGAGCGAGCGCAACCGCGCCTTGGAGCAGCAGCTTTCGGCGTCCGTGGCGCGGATTTCCAAGCTGCGGCAAACCTTGTCGGAGGCGAAGCAGAACGCGACGACCGACAGCCTGACCGGCCTGTGCAACCGCAAAGGGTTCGATCACAGGCTGCGCCGGGCCGTGGCGCGCGCCCGGAGCGACGGTCAGGCCTTGTGCCTGGCGCTGCTCGACATCGACCATTTCAAGCGCATCAACGACACCTATGGCCACCCCACGGGGGACCTGGTGCTCCGGCTGGTCGGGCGGGTGATCGCCGACAACGTGAAGGGGCGGGACACCGCGGCCCGCTATGGCGGCGAGGAGTTCGCCCTTCTCCTGAGCGGCACGGACCTGCGGCCCGCCGCGATCGTCGCCGGGCAGATCCGCACCGTGCTGGACGGCAAGCGCCTGACGGTCAAGGGGATGCAGCAGGACGGGGGGCGCGTCACGATCTCGGCCGGCGTTTCGCAGCTCCGTGCCGGCGACAACGCCGCGTCGCTGGTCGAGCGGGCGGACGCGGCGCTGTATGAAGCAAAGCGCCTTGGCCGGAACCGGGTGTGCATCGAGAGCCTGACCCCCGACGACGCCTGGCGCTGAGCCGCACCGCCTCCCCGCAAGGGCACGCGCACGCCCTTTGGAAGCGTGACGGGCGAGCCTTGATTCCAAGGTGGACACCAAGAAAGCAACCCTGCAAGCTTTGCCCGGGACAGTAAGTCCCAGTGCAGCCGGCACCGGCGGCGCCCAAAGCAAAGCAACGGAAACGTTCTGGAGGTTGAAAATGAAGACTCTGCTGATCGCTGGCCTGGTTTGCCTCGGCGTGGCCGCTGGCACGGGCGCCGCCCAGGCCCAGAGCGACTGCTCGAAGATCGTCCCCCCGTCGCCGTTCGGCGCCGACGACCAGACCGGCGCCACCAACCGCGTGACGCCCGCAGTGATCAAGGCGGCGGCGGCCGAGATCCAGGAAGGCAAGGTCGTCAGCCTGACGCATCCGCTGGTGGACGGCGTGCCGCTGTTCGGGACGCGCTTCACCAAGACGGTCCTTTCCGTGGGCACGCTGGCGCCCGGCGGCGCGCTCGGCAAGAACGGCGCGACCTTCATGGAGGACACCTGGCTCAGCCAGAGCCACGTCGGCACCCACCTCGACGGCCTCGGCCACTTCGGGCGGTTCGACTGCTACTACAACCAGAACGCCATGGGGAAGTACATCAACCAGAACTACATG
>CALMAB010000322.1 GCA_937858325.1 uncultured Acetobacteraceae bacterium | reverse complement strand
GGCGATCACCCCATCCACCGTGACGCGGGAGCGGATGCCGGGCCAGCCGAACGCCTTGAGCAGCGGCTTCGGCAGCGCCAAGCCCGAAGTCTCGATCACGATGTGCTCCGGCGGGTCGGCGCGGTCGAGCAGTGCCTGCATGGCCGGCAGGAACTCGTCGGCCACGGTGCAGCACAGGCAGCCGTTGGCCAGCTCCACAATGTCTGCTTCCTCGCAGGCCGGGATGCCGCAGCCGCGCAACAGGTCGGCATCGACGCCCACCGCGCCGAACTCGTTGACGATAACCGCGAGGCGCCGCCCGCCGGCGTTCTCGATCAGGTGGCGCAGCACCGTGGTCTTGCCGGCACCGAGGAAGCCGGTGATCACCGTCGCCGGGATCTTCCCGGTCGCGACCGTTGCCGGGATTTTTCCACCGATCATGCCGCGCGCCCTTGCGTCAGGTCCGGCATCCGCCCCAGCACGACGCGGGCGAGCGATGCCGGGCGGCGGGACGGCAGCACGGTGCCGGTCGCCGAGCGCGCATACGTTTCGGCGTAGCTCAGCAGGTCCGCCGCCATGCCGGGTTCCAGCCGTCCGAGCAGGTAGGTCCACTTGCCCGGCGCGGAGATCGCCGCGGCGCAACCATGGTCGCAGCTCGACAAGCAGACGACTTCCTGCAGATCAACCGCGGGTGCCTGCGGGTCGAGCAGAACCGCGACCGCATCCAGCATCCGCCGGCCCGGCCGTTCGTCGCTGTCCGCCAGCACCTGCCCGGCCCGGCAGGTGGTGCAGACATGGAGCGTGGGTATGGGCATTTGGGTCATTCGGGCAGCCTCCGGCGCGTCCTGGCAAAGCACGGGGTGCCGAACGCCTGCGAGGCATGGCGCCGCAGGTCGATGCCGGGGGGCACCGCCGCCGCCGAGGCACCCCGCCCGGCCGCGCGTCGTCGTTGAAGCGTGCAGCCTCCGGCTGCTTACTTCAGTGATGGCAGGTCTCCTGGCTCGCGGATCTGGCCCTGCCCCTCTTAGGAGGGTGGAGGACCACGCTGCCCGCCTGCCTTCCCGGGTTCTAACCCAGTGGCACGCGACGAACAGCTCACCGCTTACAGTTGCGGGGGCAGCCGCGGCATCGCACCGCGTTCCCTATTAACCCGCCTTCCGAAAGCGCCGGGTGGCGGGACCATCACGGGTGCAGTATGTCCGCAGGCTTGCCGTGTCAATCGGGTGCTTCTCCGGGTGTTTCCTGATTTCAGTCTCGACGTCCGATCTGAAGCGATTTTTCCCTGTCCGTGCAGGAGCCTTCTGGGTTCCCCCATGAACGCCGCCTCCCAAATCCGAAGCATCATCCAAGCAGATGCGCTCCGCTGGCACATCCTCGGCGTGGTGCGTGCCCTACGCTTGCCGGACTGCTGGATCGGAGCAGGCTTTGTCAGGACTGCTGTTTGGGATCACCTGCATCAACGCCCTCCTGCGCCGCTGGACGGTGATGTCGATGTGATCTGGCACGACCTTCGGCAGATTGATCCTGCTGAAGATCGAAAGCATGAAGCCGCGCTTCGGGCAGCAGAGCCTTCTATACCCTGGTCGGTGAAGAATCAGGCGCGGATGCACACGCGCAATGGCGATGCTCCTTATGCGTCGGCCACTGAGGCGATGCGGTGCTGGCCCGAAACCGCGACGGCGGTCGCCGTTAGGCGGAGCCACGAGGATGGCTGCGAGATTGCAGCACCCTTTGGGTTGGACGATCTCCTGGGCCTGATCTTGCGGCCGACGCCACGTTTCGCCCAAGAAAGACGTCACATCTACACGGAACGCCTTTGGAGCAAGCGATGGATTGCGGTATGGCCCCTGCTCAAGGAAGCCGAGATGTAGGCCCGCTTCCTGTCCGTTGTGGAAGTTGAAGCTGACACATTCATCATCCGCCTTCCAACTGACCCTCGTCCTCGGCGGCGCGCGGTCAGGCAAGAGCCACTATGCCGAGGCGTTGATCACCCGCCTGCCTCCGCCCTGGGTGTACATCGCGACGGCGCAGGCGTTCGACGACGAGATGCGGGCGCGCATTGCGGAACACCGCGCCCGGCGCGCGGCGGGATGGCGTACGGTGGAAGCGCCGCTGGCCCTTCCGGACGCGCTGCGGGACGCCGGGGACGCGCCGGTGCTGGTCGATTGCCTGACGCTCTGGCTCAGCAACCTCCTGCTGGGCGACGCGGACCTGGACGCGGCGGAGGCGGCGTTCGACGCGGCGCTGGACCGAGCGGCACCCACGGTGCTGGTGTCGAACGAGGTCGGCCTCGGCATCGTGCCCGACAACGCGCTGGCCCGGCGGTTCCGCGACCGGGCCGGCCAACTGCACCAACGGCTCGCAGCGCGGGCCGACCGGGTGGTGTTCACCGTGGCGGGCCTGCCATTGTTCGTGAAGGGAGGCCCGGATGAGTGAAGCCGAACGCCACGCGGCCAAGATGGCCCGCCGCAAGGCCGTGCAGGATGTGGAGGTCGCCGGCAAGACGTTGGAGAAGGGCCTGCTGATGGTCCACACCGGCCCGGGCAAGGGCAAGAGCACCGCGGCCTTTGGCCTGTTGCTGCGCACCGTCGGGCGGGGACGCCGGGCCGGGGTGGTGCAGTTCATCAAGGGCGCCTGGAGCACCGGGGAGCGCGGCGCCTTGGCGCGCTTCGACGACCTGGTGGAATGGCACACCATGGGCGAGGGCTTCACCTGGGAAACCCAGGACCGCGACCGCGACATCGCCGCCTGCCGCCGCGCCTGGGACCAGGCGGTGGCGCTGATGCGGCAGCCGGGCCTGTCGCTGCTGGTGCTGGACGAGCTGAACATCGCCCTGCGCTATGGCTACCTGGACGAAGCCGAGGTGCTGGCGGCGCTGGCGGCGCGCCCGGCGGGGCTGCACGTGGTCGTCACCGGCCGCAACGCCCGCCCGGCCCTGATCGAGGCCGCCGACCTCGTGACCGAGATGACGCTGATAAAGCACCACTTCGCGGCGGGCGTTAAGGCGCAGGAAGGGATCGAGTTCTGACCGCACGCGCCCTCATGCTGCAAGGCACCGGGTCAAGCGTCGGCAAGTCGCTGCTGGTGGCCGGGCTGGCGCGGGCTTGCCTGCGGCGCGGCATCGCGGTGCGCCCGTTCAAGCCGCAGAACATGTCGAACAACGCCGCCGTCACGCCGGACGGGGGGGAAATCGGCCGGGCGCAGGCGCTGCAGGCCCGTGCGGCGGGCGTGGCCCCCTCTGTTCACATGAACCCCGTGCTGCTGAAGCCGCAAAGCGAAACCGGGTCGCAGGTCGTCGTGCAGGGCCGGGTCCATGCGACGGCCCGCGCCCGCGAGTACCAGGCGATGAAGCCCGGCCTGATGCCCTTCGTGCTCGACAGCTTCCGCCGCCTGGCGACCGAGGCCGATCTGATCCTGGTGGAGGGCGCCGGCAGCGCGTCGGAGGTGAACCTGCGCGCCGGGGACATCGCCAACATGGGCTTCGCCCGCGCCACCGAAACGCCGGTCGTGGTGGTCGGCGACATCGACCGCGGCGGGGTGATCGCCAGCCTCGTCGGCACCCACGCGGTGCTGGACCCGGCGGATGCCCGGCTGGTTCGCGGCTTCATTGTGAACCGGATGCGCGGCGACCCGGCGCTGTTCGACGCCGGCATGGCGTTCGTCGCCTTGCGGACCGGCTGGACGCCGCTCGGCCTCGTGCCGCACTTCGCGGGTGCCCTCCGGCTGCCGGCGGAGGACGCGGCCGATCTGGCGGGAGGCGAGCGGCGGCCCGGCGCCAGGCTGCGGATCGCCGTTCCCGTGCTGCCGCGCATCGCCAACTTCGACGACCTGGACCCGCTGGCCGCTGAGCCGGACGTGGACCTGGCGATGGTGCCGCTCGGCATGCCGCTGCCCGTGGGCGACGTGGTGATCCTGCCGGGGTCGAAGGCGACGATGGCCGACCTGGCCGACCTGCGGGCTGCCGGGTGGGACATCGACATCTTGGCGCACCACCGGCGCGGCGGGCGGATCGTCGGGCTGTGCGGCGGGTATCAGATGCTGGGCCGCTCGGTCGCCGACCCGCAGGGGATCGAGGGGCCGGCGGGCCGGGTCGCCGGGCTTGGCCTGCTGGACGTGGACACCGTGCTGACGGGCGAGAAGCGGCTCACGGAGGCATCGGGCCGGTCCGGAGACGGCGTGGCGTTCCGCGGCTACGAGATGCACATGGGCCGCACCGCCGGTCCGGCGACCGAGCGGCCCTTGCTGCACCTGGCAGACGGACGCGCGGACGGGGCCTGTTCTGCGGACGGGTCAGTGCTTGGCACCTATGTGCACGGGCTGTTCGCCGACGACCGGCAACGCGCCGCTTGGCTGCGCCGCTGGAGTGCGGCGCCGTCAGGACATCGACATGAGGCATCGGTCGAGCGGGTGCTGGACCAGTTGGCCGAGCACTTGGAAGCGCATTGCGACGTGGACCGCCTGCTCAGCCTCGCAGCGTAGCGGCCCAAAGCAGCAGGTACGCCGCCATCTGCAGCGCGCAAGCGGTGCGATACAGCGCCAGCGCCCGGTCAAGGTCATCCAGCGTGGCCCCTGCCCGGCCATCGCCCATCCAGGCGTCGTCCACCCGCGTCTTGCCATACACCCGTGGCCCGGCGAGCCGCAGGCCGAGCGCCCCGGCCATCGCCGCCTCCGGCCAGCCCGCGTTCGGCGACCGGTGCCGCCCGGCATCCCGCCAGACCGCCCGCCAGGCTCCCCACGCGGACGCGCCGGGGTGCAGGCACGCGGCCAGCACGAGCCAACCGGCCGCAAGGCGGGACGCCGGCAGGTTCACCACGTCGTCGAGCCGCGCCGC
>CALMAB010000321.1 GCA_937858325.1 uncultured Acetobacteraceae bacterium | reverse complement strand
CGGTGGTGGGGTTGCGGGCGAACCAGACCTTGTGCGGGCTGGCGCTGACCATCGCCGGGTCGGGCCTGGCGTCCGCGGTGGGCCGCCCGTATTCCGGCCAGCCGGCGCGGGCGGTGTTCGAGGGGGTGGCGATCCCGGGCCTGTCGGACCTGCCCGTGTTGGGGCGGGCGGTGTTCTCGCAGAACCCGCTGATCTACGTCATCTGGATCGCGCTGCCGCTGTTCCTGCACTGGCTGCTGTATCGCACCCGGCACGGCATGAACCTGCGCGCGGTCGGTGATATTTCTGCGGCGGCGGACGCGGCGGGCGTGAAGGTCGGGCTGCTGCGCTTCGGCTACGTGGTCTTTGGAGACTGGGTGGCGGGGGCTGCGGGCGGCTATCTGCCGCTGGCCTTCGAGCCGTCCTGGTCGGACGGCATCACCGGCGGGCGCGGCTGGATCGCGGTGGCGCTGGTGATCTTCGCCGGGTTCCGCCCGCTGAACGCGGTGCTGGGCGCGTTCCTGTTCGGGCTGATCACCGCGCTGGGCTTCGTGGGCCAGGCGCGCAACTGGCCGGTGCCGCCGGCTTTTCTGTCCATGCTGCCGTATCTCGGCACCATTGCCTGCATGATCATCCCGGCTTTGTTTGCCCGCCGCACGCGGCGCCGGCTGCTGGCGCCAGCGGCGTTGGGCGTCCCCTATTTCCGTGACGAGCGTTAGGAGGGTTGCCATGGACAGCATTCCCGTCATCGACGTGTCCGGCCTGCGCGCAGGCGAGCCGGGGCCGCGCCGAACCGTCGCGGCGGCGCTGGGCCGCGCGTGCCGCGAGGTCGGGTTCTTCTACGTCACCGGCCACGGCATCCCGGACGCCCTGCGGCGGGACGTGTTCGACGCCGCCCGCCGCTTGTTCGCGCTGCCGGACGCGGAGAAGCAGCGGGTCTCGGTCAAGCTGTCGCCGCACAACCGCGGCTATGTCGGCTTCGGCACCGAGCGGCTGGACGAGGCGGCGGCGGCGGACCAGAAGGAAGCGTTCAACGTCGGCCTGGACCTGCCGCCGGACGACCCGGAGGTGCTGGCCGGCGCCCCGTTCCGCGGGCCGAACCTGTGGCCGCCGATGCCGGGCCTGCGGGACACGCTGCTGGCCTACTACGCGGCGTGCGCGCAGCTGCAAGCCAGCATCCACCGCGGCTTCTCGCTCGACCTGGGGATGGAGGAGGATTTCTTCACCGGCAGGCTCGCGCGCTCCACCTCCACCCTGCGGCTGCTGCACTACCCCGCGGGGCCGGAGGGCGGCGCGGGCGAGCTGGGCGCAGGCGAGCACACCGACTACAGCAACCTGACGATCCTGGCGACGGACGGCGTTGCGGGCCTGCAGGCGCGGCGGCGCGACGGGGTTTGGCTGGACACGCCGCACATCGAGGGGGCGTTCGTGTGCAACATCGCCGACTGCCTGATGCGCTGGACCAACGACGTGTACGTGTCCACCCCGCACCGCGTGCTGCGCCCGGCGGCGGAACGCTATTCCGTCGCGTTCTTCGGCGGCGCCCACCCGGACGCCTTGGTAGAGGTGCTGCCCACCTGTCTCGCCCCCGGGGCCACGCCGCGCTACGCGCCGATCACGGCGGGCGCCTACCTGACGCAGCGGCTCACCGCGACATACGACCACCTGAAGGTGCCCGCATGAGCCACACGCTCGATGCCCTGAACGCCGCCTCGGCCGCGGACTTCACCGCCACCCTCAGCGCGGTGTTCGAGGACGCGCCCTGGGTCGCCGAGGGGGCCGCCGCCGCCCGGCCCTTCGCCACCATGGCGGCATTGCACGAGGCGATGCTCGCGGCCGTGCGCGCAGCATCCCCGGAGCGCGTCACCTCCTTTTTGCGCGGCCATCCGGAACTCGGAGGCGCCGCCGCGGCGGCAGGCACCATCGGTGCGGCCTCCATGGCGGAGCAGTCGGCGTTGGGCCTGCAACGCCCGGAGGACGATGCTGCCGCCTTATCCGCGCTGAACCGCACCTACGCCGACCGCTTCGGCTTCCCGTTCATCCTGTGCGTGCGCCGCCACACAAGGGCCTCGATCCTGGAGGAGTTCAAGCGCCGTCTGGACAACGATCCCGCCGCCGAGCGGGACGCGGCGCTGCGGGAAATCGGCTTCATCACCCGGCTGCGCCTCCTGGACCAGGTGGCTGGCCCGGGAATGCCGGTGGTGCATGGGAGCCTCACCACGCACGTCCTGGACACGGCGGCTGGCCGGCCAGCGGAGGGCGTGCTTATGGAGCTGCTGGAAGTGGGGAGCGGACGCGCCGTGTCCCTGGCCAGCAGCACCACGAACGCGGACGGGCGGACGCCGGCGCCGCTGCTGTCCGGGGCGCCGCTGCGCATCGGGGTGTATGAGTTGCGCTTCCAGGTCGGCCCGTATTTCGCCGGGCAGACAGCGGGGCGCCCGCCCTTCCTTGACGCCATTCCCATCCGGTTCGGCATTTCCGAGCCGGAAGCGCACTACCACATCCCGTTGCTCGTCAGCCCCGGCGCCTACTCGACCTACCGCGGAAGCTGACGGCCCGGCGTCAGCGGCCGACGGTGCACTCGATCTGGCCGTGCGGCTCGTCCGTGGGCATGAACACCATGTTGTCGGACGACAGCCCGAACGGCTCCAGCTTCACCGGCAAATAGTGCTTGTTCGGGCAGGCCATGCTGACCATGCCCAATTCCGGCACCGCGGCGAGCGCCGCCTCGCCCATTCGATACAGGCTGTCCTGGACGCCGCGGCTGTAGGTCGTGGCGAACACCTCCAACATGGTGGACAGGATGCGCGCGTTCGCGTCGGCGTAGTCCGCGGGCGGGCGCAGCCAAGTCCAGCGCGCATCCATCGCCGTGGCGGCGATGCGGTCCTGCGTGGGCGGCAGGGTGGTGTACTCGTCCATCACGTAATCGACCCAGCCGGACTCGGTCGTCTTCATGAAGGTGTAGCCCGCGATGCCGGACACGACGGCCGTTTCTCCCCGCGTGGCCACCACCTCCGCCGTGGGCTGCCCGTTGGCGTCCAGCACGAAGCTGTGGGGGTGCGTGGCACCGCCGAAGCTTGCCCGCGTCCACCGGGTTTCGCGCATGGACACGCGCACCCGCTCGACCTGGGGGTAACGCTCCAGGAAACGCGCGGCCAGCAGCCCGCCGAACTCTTCCGTGCCCGCGGTCATGTTTTCCCGGGCGACGATGTAGGCGATGTTCTTGATCGTGTCGGTCGCGACCACCGTGCGGTTGTCGCCCTCCGTGTAGGCGGCGGCGAAGTCGCCATCCAACAGGGTCATGATGGTCAGCTCGCGCACCTCGTTGCGGTCGCCGCGGTGCACCCGCATCACCCGCACGCGGCCCTTGCCATAGGTGTTCTGGATCAGCGGCATGGGCGCCCCTCCTTAAGCGTGGTCGGCCACCACCAGCGGGGCGGCCTGGGTGCCCGCGGTGATCTGGTCCGGGTTGAAGAACGCGTTCAGCGCCACCGCCGTCACGGAAGCGATCAGGATGCCGCTGTCCAGCATGGTCTTGAGCATCTCCGGCGCCGCGTGGAACAACGTGGGAGCCACGAGCGGGATCATGCCGAAGCCGATGGAGATCGCCACCACGAACACGTTGCCTCGGCGTCCCTCGTAATCGACGGAAGCGAGGATGCGGATGCCGGTGGCCGCCACCATCCCGAACATCACCACCCCCGCGCCCCCCAGCACGCATTGCGGCACGGAGGCCGCGACGAAGGCGAGCTTGGGCACCAGCCCGAGCACCAGCATGATGGCGCCGCCGGCCACGCACACCATGGGGCTTGTCACCCCGGTCACGCCCACCAGGCCCACGTTCTGCGAGAAGGAGGTGTAGGGAAACGTGTTGAACAGGCCGCCGATCACCGTGCCGACGCCGTCGGCGCGCAGCCCGCGGGCCAGGTCGGCCTGCGACACCGGGCGGCCGACCATGGTGCCGAGCGCCAGGAACATGCCCGTGCTCTCGATCATGACGACCACCATCACCAGGCACATCGACAGGCACGCCACCAGGTCGAAGCGCGGCAGGCCGAACTGCAGGGGCCAGACCACGGCAAGCCAGGGCTGGGTGTCCAGCCCGTCGAGGTTGCCCCAGCCGAGCGCCAAGGTGAGCAGGTAGCCGGCCACGATGCCGATCAGCACCGCGGTGTTGCGCAGAAAACCGGCACCGAAGCGCAGCAGCAGCAAAATAATGAGCAGAACAATGCCCGCCACGCCGAGGTAGCCCGGCGCCCCGAAGTCCGGGGCCGCCGGGCGTCCGCCGCCGATCCAGTTGATGCCGATCCGCATCAGCGTGATGCCGATCACCGTGATGATCGACCCCGTGACCACGGACGGGAAGAAGCGCAGCAGCCGGCTGATGAACGGGGCGACCACGATCCCGAAGACGCCTGCGGCGATCACCGAGCCGAAGATCGCCGGCAGGCCCAGGGCCGGGTTGTTGGCCATCGCCAGCATCGGCGACAAGGACGCGAAGGTGACACCCATCATGACGGGGAAGCGGATGCCGACCGGCCCCACGCCGTAGGCCTGGATGAAGGTCGCGACGCCGCAGGCGAACAGGTCCGCGTTGATCAGCAGCGCCACCTGCTCCCGCGGCAGCTTCAGCGCCGCCCCCAGGATCAGGGGAACCGCCACCGCGCCTGCGTACATGACCAGAACGTGCTGGATGGCCAGGATGAAGAGACGGAGCGGCGGGGGGGTGGCGGATGTGAGCGTCGGCTCTGTCACGTGGTTCTCCTGTCCTGCGTCGGGCCGGGCATGGCAAAAGCCGTGCCATCCAGCGGACGGGACGGCCGGCGCCGGGCAGGAGAGGAGCGGGCGCTACTCCGCCGCGGCCTGGCGGCCGGTGCGCTCGGCGAGCAACTGCCGGGTGAGCGGCAGCAGGGTGCGGCCGTAGTCCAGCGCGTCCTCCAGCGGGTCGAAGCCGCGGATCAGGAAGGTGGTGACGCCCAGCGCGTGGTAGTCGAGCAGCGCGTCGGCCACCTGCCGCGGCGTGCCGACCAGCGCCGTGGTGTTGCCGCGTGCCCCAGTCGCGCGGGCGATGGCGGTGTAAAGCCGCCCTTCCGGCCGGTCGCCCAGCGCCGCCGCCGCCAACAGCCGCTGCGACCCGGCGTTGGCCGGCGCTCCGCTCGACTGGCCCAGCGCCGCCTGCCCGCGCACCTCCAGGGTGCGGGCGAGGATCGCCTCCGCCCGCGCCCAGGCCTCGTCCTCTGTGTTACCCAGGATCGGGCGGAACGACAGGCTGAAACGGACCTGGCGGCCGTGCCTGGCAGCTTCCGCCTGCACCCGGCCGGTGATCTCGGCCACCTGCGCCCGGGTCTCGCCCCACAGCGCATACACGTCGGCGTGCTTGCCCGCCACGCGGATGGCGGCGTCGGACGCGCCGCCGAAGTAGATCGGGATGCGCGGGCGCTGCGCCGTCTGCACCGCGGGCGACGCGCCCTGGATGCGGTAGTAGGCGCCCTCGTGGTCCACCGGCGCGTCCGCGGTCCAGACCTGCTTCAGCACGTCCACATACTCGTCCGTGCGGGCGTAACGCTCATCCTTGCCCAGCCAATCGCCGTCGCGCGCCTGGTCCTGGTCGTCCCCGCCCGAGATGACGTGGATCGCCGCCCGGCCGCCGCTGAGCTGGTCCAGCGTCGCAAACGCCCGCGCCGCCGTGGTCGGCGCCTGGAACCCCGGGCGGTGCGCGACCAGGAAGCCGACCCGCTCCGTGTGCGCGGCGACGTGGGCCGCGAGCTGCAGGCCGTCCGGGCCGTTGCTGAACCAGCCGATCAGCACCCGGTCGAACCCGCCGCCCTCGTGCGCGTGCGCCTCGTGCGCCTGCGCGGAGGCCACGAGGTAGCCGGGGTCGATGGCCGGGCCGCGCGCCGGGTGGACCTCCGACTGCTCGCGCGGCTGGATCATGCCGATGAACTCAAGGCTCATGCTGGGGTCTCCTGTTGGCCAAGCGCCAAGCGCCCGGCGGACTCAAGCGCGGCGCGGCCTGCCGACTCAAGCGTAGCGCGACCTGCCGCGACGAAGGCGGCGTCGGGCTGGGGCGTGTGGACGCGGGCGCACAGCACGTCGCGCAGTGCCGCTCCAACGGGTTGGCGCGGGACAGGCCGTGGTTGCCGGCGAGCTGCACGGCCGCCTGCACCGCCTCGATGGCGTTCTCGGCCGCGATCGTTTTGAGCAGGCCGCACTCGGACGGGGACGGCGGGCGGTCCGCGTCGGCCTCGGCGGCGGCGCCGGCGATCAGGCGGCGGTTGGCCAGCAGCCGCGCCTCGATGCGGCCCACCGCGTCCTGCACCCGCGGCAGGGTGGCCAACGGCGCGCCGAGGTTCGACGGCACCCGGCCGCGCAGGAACGAGACGACCCAGTCCCGCGCGGCCTCCGCCACCCCGGTGTAGAGCGCGGCGATCAGCAGCGTGTTCCAGGCGACGCCCGCCGGGTCCGGTCGGGTCCAGTCCGCGGGCGGGCGCAGGTCCACCGCGTGGTCGTGCGGCACCAGCACGTCCGCGAACACCACGTCGTGGCTGCCGGAGCCGCGCAGGCCGAGCTGGTCCCAGGTGTCCTCGATGGTGATGCCGGGGCTTTGGGCGGGCACCAGGAACAGGCCGGTGCGCGGGGCCGCCTCGTCCGTTCGGGCGAACACCAGCATCCATGTCAGGCCGGGTGCGCCGGTGCTGTAGATCTTGCGGCCCGACAAGCGCCAGCCTTCCGCCGTGTGCCGCGCCAAGGTCGCCGGCAGGCCGCCGCGGGCCGGGGTGCCGAGCGCCGGCTCCACCCGCAGCGCGTTGACCAGCGTGCCGGAGCGCACGGCGCCGCGCCCGATCTGGGCGCGAAGGTGCTCCGGCCAGTCCCCATGCGCGGC
>CALMAB010000320.1 GCA_937858325.1 uncultured Acetobacteraceae bacterium | reverse complement strand
ATGTGCGGCAGGTATCTCGCCACGACATCGCCGGACGAACTCCGCCGCATCTTCGCGACCGAGAACGACACGCCGAACTGGCAGCCGACCTGGAACATGGCGCCGACGCAGGATGGCCCGGTGGTGCGGCTGCATCCCGAGACGGGCGCGCGGCGGTTGGACCTGCTGCGCTGGGGCCTGCTGCCGCACTGGGTGCGCGGCGATCCGAAGAAAATCCGCCAGCCGATCAACGCCCGTGCCGAGACCGTGGCGACCCTACCCAGCTTCCGCGACGCCTTTGCCCGGCGCCGCTGCATCGTGCCCATCGACGGCTTCTACGAATGGCAGGCGACGTCCGGCGGCAAACAGCCCCACGCGGTCGCCCGCGCCGACGGGCACATCATGGCGCTGGCTGGCATTTGGGAAGGCTGGCGCGACCCGGACGGAGAGGCCATCCGTACCTATGCAGTCGTGACGACCACCGCCGCGGATGCGCTCGGCCACCTGCACGAGCGGATGCCGGTGATCCTGGAAGAAGCGGACTGGCCCGCCTGGCTCGGCGAAACGTCGGGCGACCCGGCGGCGCTGCTGCGGCCCTCGGCGGCGCCCTTACGCGTATGGCCGGTGTCCAGCCGGGTCAACAGCGTGCGCAACAACGGGCCGGAGCTGATCGAGCCGTTGGCGCCCGCGCACACGGAAGTTGCGGCGACTCCGGTCCCTGCGGATACGATATCGCAATGACCGTGCAAGCGCCGATGGCAGGGCTGACGGGCCTGCGCTGGGGTCCGGCGTCGAAAGGGACGGCGCGGCAGCTCGTCGTCCTGTGCCACGGCGTCGGCGCCGATTCACACGACTTGATCGACCTCGCGCCGGCCTGGTCCCACGCCCTGCCCAATGCGGTGTTCGTGGCGCCAGACGCGCCGGAGCCGTATGAGGATGCGCCCGCTGGCCGCCAATGGTTCAGCCTGCGGGACCGCACGCCGGCCGTGCTGGACGCAGGCGCCCGTCGGGCGGCACCGCGCTTGTTGGCATACATCGATGCCGAACTGGCGCGGGCTGACCTTCCAGCCGACGCGGTGGCAATGGCCGGGTTCAGCCAGGGCGCCATGATGGTGCTGCATGCGGGCCTGCGCCGGCCGGTGCCGCCGCGCGGCATCCTGGCCTATTCCGGGGCGCTGCTCGACACGCCGGAGCTTGCGGCGGAGTGCGTCGGACACCCGCCGGTGCTGCTGGTGCATGGCGAGCAGGACGAGGTCGTGCCGTTTGCCCGTGGCCCCGCGGCAGAAGCGGCGCTGACCCGGCTGGGCATCCCGGTGCAGACGCTTTGGTGCCCGGCGCTGGGGCACGGCATCGACGACGCCGGGCTGTCAACCGGGGCGCTGTTCCTGCAGCGTTTGTTCGCGTGACGAAGCGGTGACAAGCGCCGCCGCGGCTTGCCGGTGTGAGTTGCTGATGCGATAACGTGACTAGGTTTGGCGGCGCACATGATCTGGCGGCCTATCGCTCGGTGCTGGCCCCAGATGTTGCGTCCGTGTTTTAGGAGCGCGCTTTGCCTGACGGAGGTTTGCACTACCCAGCGCTGGTTCTCAATGCCGACTTCCGGCCGCTTTCCTATTTCCCCTTGTCGGTGTGGAGCTGGCAGGACGCGGTGAAGGCTGTGTTCCTGGACCGCGTTTCGGTGCTGAGCGAGTACGAGGACGAGGTTCACTCGCCCTCCATGTCGATGCGCCTGCCCAGCGTTATCGCGCTGAAGGACTACATCCCAGCGGCGCGCAAGCCAGCCTTCACCCGGTTCAACGTGTTCCTGCGCGACGCTTTCAGCTGCCAGTACTGCGGGGACCGCTACCCCACGCACGACCTGACGTTCGACCACGTGGTGCCGCGCAGCCGCGGCGGGCGCACGACCTGGGAGAACGTCGTCACCGCCTGCGGCGGCTGCAACCTGCGCAAGGGTAACAAGCTGCCGCGCGAGTGCCACATGCACCCGCGCTTGAAGCCCGCCCAGCCCTCGACGTGGGAACTGCAGGAGAACGGCCGGGCCTTCCCGCCGAACTACCTGCACGAAAGCTGGCGCGACTACCTGTATTGGGACAGCGAACTCGAAAGCTGACGCC
>CALMAB010000319.1 GCA_937858325.1 uncultured Acetobacteraceae bacterium | reverse complement strand
CGTCCAGGACTGGCTCGGCCACAGCAACATCCAGAACACCGTCGTCTACACCTACCTGACCGCCCGCGGCCGAGACGGCGCAGCCCGGCGCGCCTTCCTCAACTTGCCTCGCTACTGACGCCCGGAGGAGCCGAGCATGAGCGCCGCAACACTTGACGGCACCTGGAACCTGTCTCCGGCTGACCGGCTGCTGATCGAGGCCAAGCGCTGGGGCAGCCGGCTGCGCTTTGCCGTCATGCTGCTGTTCTACCGCGCCCGGGGCCGCTTTCCCCGCGCCGCGGCCGAGGTGGACGAAGGCGCGGTGGCAGAACTCGCGCGCACGCTGGGCGTGCCAGCGCCGGACGGCGCGGCGTCGCTGCTGCCCGAGGTGGCCGACCGCACGGCCGAGCGGCAGCGCGCCGAGATACGCGCCCTGCTCGGTTTCCGCGAGGCGAGCGTCGCTGATG
This sequence comes from uncultured Acetobacteraceae bacterium, assembly GCA_937858325.1. Taxonomy (GTDB): domain Bacteria; phylum Pseudomonadota; class Alphaproteobacteria; order Acetobacterales; family Acetobacteraceae; genus CAHJXG01. The sequence goes on along the minus strand of CALMAB010000319.1, from coordinate 2,706 downwards.
CCGAAGATCTCGGCGCCTGGCTGCGCGACACCGCCGTCGCCCGGACGCGCGACATGGGCGAACTCGCCGCGGCGTTCGAGGACAGGTGCCGTGCGCTCCGCTTCGAGCCCCCTACCCCCGACCGCATCGTGCGCGTCGTCCGCGGTGCTGTGCGTGCCTACGACGAGCGGCGTTACACCGCGATCCACGCCCGGCTCGCGCCCGACACGCGTGCCCAAATCGACGCCTTGGTGCAGCCGCCGCCCGATGCCGGAGAAACAGACGACACCGAGAGCGGGGCGGTTCGGGAGGGACAGGCGGATGCTCCCCTCATCCACCTCCGCGCCGGCCCCGGCCGGGCCAGCGTCGCCAGCCTGCGCGAGGAGCTGGCCAGGCTCGGCGCAGTACGCCGGCTAGAACTGCCCACAGACCTGTTCGCGGACTGGAGCCCGGCCGAGCTGGAAGCCTGCCGCCAGCGCGTGGCCGTCGAGGCGCCCTACGAGTTGCGCCGTCACCCCGAGGCGACCCGCCTGGCCTGGCTCGCGGCCTACGCTCACCTGCGCGGCCGCGCCGTTACCGATGCGCTCGTGGACCTGCTCATCGAGGTGGTCCACCATATCGGCGCCCGTGCCGAGAACCGGGTGGAGCAGGAACTGCTGGACGACCTCAAGCGCGTCGGCGGCAAGCAGGTTTTGCTGTACCGGATCGCCGACGCTGCCGTTGAACGCCCGGACGGCAGCGTGCGCGAGGTGCTCTATCCCGTGGTGGGTGAGCAAACGTTGCGCGACCTCGTCCGCGAGGCCAAGGCGACCGGCCCGACCTACCGCACCACCTTGCGCGCCACCATCCGCAGTTCCTACCGCGGCCATTACCGCCGCGCGGTGCTGGACCTGCTCGCGGCACTGGATTTCCGCTCCAACAATGAGGCGCACCGCCCGGTAATCCAGGCGCTCGACCTGGTGCGCCGCTACGCCGGCACCAGGCTCCAGGCCTATCCCGTGGATGAGGACGTGCCGATGAATGGCGTCGTGCGCCCGCTTTGGCGCGACGCCGTGGTGGACCGCGACCCGCAGGGGCGCCCGCGCGTGAACCGCATCACCTACGAGATCTGCGCCCTTGAGGCCCTTCGTGAGCAGCTCCGGTGCAAGGAGGTCTGGGTTGCAGGCGCCGACCGTTACCGCAACCCGGACGAGGACCTGCCGGCCGACTTTGACGCGCGCCGCGACGAGCACTATGCCGCCCTCGGCCTGCCCCGCAGCGCCGACGCCTTCATTGCCGGCCCGCAGGAAGACATGCGGGCAGCGTTGTCCCGGCTCGACCGCGGCCTGCCGCGCAACCCCGACGTCCGCATCTCCCGCAAGGCGGGCGGCTGGATCCACCTTACGCCTTTGCAGCCCAAGCCACTACCGGCGAACATTGACGCGCTCAAGGTGGAGATCGCCGACGTATGGCCGATGACGAGCCTGCTCGATATGCTCAAGGAGGCCGACCTGCGTGTCGGCTTCACCGACTATCTACGCAGCTCCACGGCTTACGAAGCGCTGGACCGCGCCGTCCTGCGGCCGCGCTTGCTGCTGTGCCTGAACGGCCTCGGCACCAACGCCGGCCTCAAGCGCATGACGTCCTCCCATCTGGGCGCCAGCTACAAGGACCTGCTCTACGTCCGCCGGCGCTACATCAGTCCGGACCAACTGCGCGAGGCCATCGCGGCGGTGACGAACGCCACGCTGCGCACCCGCGACCCCCTGATTTGGGGCGAGGGCACCAACGCCTGCGCGTCCGACAGCAAGCATTTCGGCGCCTGGGACCAGAACCTCACAACCCAATGGCACGTCCGCTATGGTGGGCGCGGTGTGATGATCTACTGGCACGTCGAACGTAAGTCGCTGTGCATCCACTCGCAGCTGAAGTCGCCCTCCTCGTCCGAGGTCGCCAGCATGATCGAGGGCGTCATGCGCCACTGCACCGAGCTGGAGGTGGACCGCCAATACGTGGACTCTCACGGGCAGTCGGTCGTGGCATTCGCGTTCACGAAGCTGCTGGGTTTCCAGCTCCTGCCGCGGCTGAAGGCGATCCATGCCCAGCGCCTTTACCGGCCCGAGATGGGGCAGCCCGACGCCTATCCCAATTTGCAGCCCATCCTGTCGCGGCCGATCGACTGGGAGCTGATCCGCCGCCAGTATGACGAGATGGTCAAGTATGCGACCGCGCTCAGGCTGGGCACGGCGGAAGCCGAGGCGATCCTGCGCCGCTTCACACGCGAGAACACGCAGCATCCAACCTACAAGGCACTGTCAGAGCTTGGAAAGGCCGTGAAAACCGCTTTCCTGGCCCGCTACCTCGCCGACCAAGCGCTCCGGCGCGAGATCAACGACGGGCTGAACGTCGTCGAGCAATGGAACAGCGCCAATGATTTCATCTTCTTCGCCCGCCGCGGCGAGGTATCGAGCAACCGGCGTGAGGACCAGGAGCTGAGCATGCTGAGCCTGCACCTGCTGCAGAACTGCATGGTCTACGTCAACACGCTCATGGTCCAGCAGGTGCTCGCCAGGCCCGAGTGGAAGGGCCGGCTCACCGCGCGCGACTTCCATGCGCTCACACCCCTGTTCTGGGGGCACGTGAACCCCTGTGGCCGATTCGAACTGGACATGGCCACCCGTATCGCCGCCCTCGCATAACCAAAAAACGCCAAGTGGCGGCTCGTGACAGAACTGTTGGGTTAGGGCC
>CALMAB010000318.1 GCA_937858325.1 uncultured Acetobacteraceae bacterium | reverse complement strand
ACAACTGGGCCAACCGGGAAGCGACGCTGCGCAGCTACGAGCTGATCGCGCGCCATGTCATGCCGCGCTTCCAGGGGCACCACCACGCGACCTTGGGTGCCGCCGAGCGTGCAAAGGAAGCGCGCCCGGCGCTTTCGGAGGTACATGCCAAGGCGGTGGAAGCGGCGACCCAGCGTTACGCGGCGGAAGTCGCGGCCGAGTGACGCGGGCATGGCCGCACGGGGAGTTCATGCCATGCGCAAGCCGCCCTTCCGCGCCGACATGGTCGGCAGCCTGCTGCGCACGCCGGCGCTGAAGCACGCGCGCGAGCAGCGCGCCGGCGGCGAGATCACGGACGCCGCCCTCAAGGAGATCGAGGATCGCGAGATCGTGGCCCTTATCCGCAAGCAGGAGGCGGTCGGCCTGCAGGCGGTGACGGACGGCGAGTTCCGCCGGGCTTACTGGCACTTCGATTTCCTGGAGCACCTGGACGGGGTGGCGGCGGTTGAGCTCGACTCCGGCATGAACTTCAAGGGCGGGGTCGGCATCAACAAGGCGCTGCGCATCACCGGCAAGGTCGGCTTCTCCGGCCACCCGATGGTCGAGCACTTCCGGTTCCTGGCGGCGAACACCAGCCGGGTGCCGAAGATGACGATCCCCGGGCCGAGCATGCTGCACTACCGCGGCGGCCGGAACATGATGAACTTCGGCATTTATCCCGACATGGACGCCTTCTACGCCGACGTGGGCGCGGCGTATAACAAAGCGGTCCGCGCCTTCTACGACGCGGGCTGCCGTTATTTGCAGCTCGACGACATCTCGTTCGCTTACCTTTGCGACCCTGAGCAGCGGGAGATGCTGCGTGCCCGCGGCGACGATCCGGAGCGGCAGCCGGCGATCTACGCCGGCATGGTGCGGGACGCGCTGCGCGACAGACCGGCCGACCTCACGGTCACGATGCACCTGTGCCGCGGCAACTTCCGCTCCACCTTCATCGCATCCGGCGGCTACGAGCCGGTGGCCGAGCTGCTGTTCAACACGATGCCCATCGACGGCTACTTCATGGAATGGGACACCGACCGCGCCGGCGGCTTCGAGCCGCTGCGGTTCCTGCCGCCGGGCAAGAGCGTCGTGCTCGGCCTCGTGACGTCGAAGACCGGCACCTTGGAGCAGCCCGGCGACATCAAGCGCCGGATCGAGGAGGCCGCCCGCTTCGCTCCGCTCGACCAGCTTTGCCTGTCCCCGCAATGCGGCTTCGCCTCGACGCAGGAGGGCAACACGCTGGCCGAAGACGAGCAATGGGCCAAGCTCCGCATGATCGTGGAGACCGCCCAGGCGGTGTGGGGCGGGTCGGACGGCGCCGTGCGGCCGGACTGACGGGCCTCGGTCTTCAACGCGGACGCTTCGGCCTCCTTGCGGTCGAGGCCGGGCGGAGCGGGAGCGCAGCCGCGGCGTCGTCCGCAATGGCGCTGCGCCCGACCGCGTCCAGCAGCGCCAAGCCGTCCACGGTCGCGAGCAGCAGCGCGGCCAAGGGGATGCGGCCCGCTTCCTGCTCCACTTGCAGCCGGCTCGCCGTCCATGCCAGAAATCCATCGGCGATCTGCCCGGCAACGGCCCGGTGCGGCGCCTCGTCGCGGGCGGCGCTCGCGGCAAGCTCGATCCAGAGCCGCATGTAGGGCTGCAGCGCCGGGCTGCGGAACACGGCCCGGATTTCCAACAGCAAGGCCGTGAACGGCATCGGCCCGGCCCCGCCACCGACACCATCGAGCAAACGGGCAAGCCGCTCCATGATCCGCCCGAGCGTCGCAGTCAGCAACTCGTCTTTGTCCTTGAAATAATAGAGCAACATGCGGTCGCTGGTCCCGGCGGCGGCGGCCAGCGGGCGCAGGCTCGCGCCGGCGAGCCCTTGCACCAATAGGTGGTCGGCCATGCGCTCCAACGCGGCTTCCCGTCGATCATCCCGAACGTTCATGCGATTCCTGTAGCACGTGCTACGCGTTCATGCTATGTAGCGAGTGCTACGCAGGAGGACGTCATGCAAGCTCAACGCGACCGCCTTTACCAGCAAGCCGAGTTCCACGGCCCGCTTCGCCGCGGCCAGGCTGCGAGCCTTGCGGCGCTGGGTGTCGCGCTTTGGCTGCTGTTCGCCTTGCTGATCCGGTACAGCATACCGACTGGCTTGTTTGGGAACGTAGCCGCAAGCGCGCTGCTGTTTGCTGCCGTTTTTCCCCTTGCGTGGCTCATGGTCCGGCTCTGCACGCGCGCCGCGATCCTTACGCCGGAGCAAATCGTGCCTGGCGTCGCCGTCGCCTCGGCGGCGGCACTGCTGTGCGACGGAATGGCGCTGACCTGTGCGCCTGGCCTTTATGGCCCCGACGCCGCCAGCATCCTGCCCGCTGCAGCGTGGCTGTTCTGGGGAGTAGGGGTCAGCCTGGCGCTTGCCTTTGTCATTGCGGAACGCAAAGCTGCCTTATGGCCTGCTGCCGCTTGGCCTGAGCCATCGCAAGGGCAGTGTCATGCCGGGACGGTTGACGAACCGCCCCGGCGTCCGGCAGCGTTCCCGGCCGTAACAGCCCGGAATTCCCATGACCCCCATCACCCGACGCGCCGGCCTGACCCTGCCGCTCGGCGCCGCCGCCGCGCTGCTCGCCGGCCGGGCTGGCGCGATCCCCCTGGACGACCTGATCGAGCGGGCGCGCAAGGAGGGCGCGGTCAACAGCCTCGGGATGCCCGACGACTGGGCCAACTGGGAAGCGACCTGGAAGGCGATCACCGCGAAGTACGGGATCAAGCACCCCGACACCGACATGAGCAGCGCCGAGGAGCTGGCAAAGTTCGCCGCCGAGCGCTCCAACGCCTCGGGCGACATCGGCGACGTGGGCTTTGACTTCTGCAGCGTGGCGGTGGAGCGCGGCGTGGCGGCGCCGTACAAGCCCACGACCTTTGACCAGATCCCCGAATGGGCGCGGGACGCGGAGGGCCGCTGGATGCTGGCCTACACCGGGACCATCGCCTTTGCCGTGGCGAGCGACCTGCCGAACCCGCCGAAGTCCTGGGCCGACCTGCTCACTGGCACCTACAAGGTCGCTGCCGGCGACGTGGGCAAGGCGTCGCAGTCCAACGCCGCCGTGCTGGCCTGCGCCATCGCCACCGGCGGGGACGAGCGCCGGCTCGACCCGGCCATGGACCTGTTCGCCAAGCTCGCCCGGCAGAAGCGCCTGCTGACCATCAGCCCCCTGCCCGCCAACATGGGGCGCGGCGAGATCCAGGTGGGCCTGCTGTGGGACTTCAACGCGCTGAGCTACCGCGACAAGGTGGGCGGCCGGTTCAACGTGGTGATCCCCGCGGACGGCTCCGTCACCAGCGGCTACTCCACCATCATCAACAGATACGCCAAGAACCCGAACGCGGCGATGCTGGTGCGGGAATACATCTTCAGCGACGAGGGCCAGGCCAACCTTGCGGACGGCTATGCCCGGCCGATCCGGGTGGACCACCTGCCCCTGTCCGACGCCACCAAGGCCAAGCTGCTGCCGGCCGCGCAATACGCCAAGGCCCGGCCGATCAACCCGCAGCTTTGGGCGGAGGGCGCGCGCCGGGTCCCCGCCCTGTGGCAAGAGAAGGTGCTGGCCGAGATGTAGGAGGTGCCCCGCCGCGCCCTCCTGCTCTGGGCGGCGCCGTTCCTGCTGGCCGTGCTGGGCTTCGAGGCTTTGCCGGTGCTGTCCGTGCTGGCGGGCAGCTTCGTCCATGGCGGCGAATGGTCGCTGGGCAACTACGCAGCCCTGCTGTCCAGCCGCTTCTACCGCGGCGCGTTCGCCACCAGCGTCAACGTGTCGCTGCTCACCAGCGCCATCGGCCTCGGCATCGGCCTGCCGCTCAGCCTGGCGCTGCACCGCCGGTCCGCCCCGGTGCAGCGCCGCTTCCTGACCCTGTTCAACGTTGCCAGCAACTTCGTCGGCGTGCCGCTGGCGCTGGCCTTCACCATCCTTGCCGGGGTGAACGGCGTGGTGACGCTGCTGCTCGTGCGCTCCGGCCTGGTGCAGGACTTCAACATCTACTCGCTGCAAGGCCTGATGCTGGTGTACGCCTACTTCCAGGTGCCCTTCGCCGTGTTGGTGCTGTTCCCAAGCCTCGGCGCGCTGACCCCGGACCTGGCCGAGCAGGCCCGGCTCATGGGCGCATCCCGCCTCACCTTCTGGCGGCGCATCGGCCTGCCGGTGCTGGCGCCCAGCCTGGTCGGCAGCTTCATTCTTCTGTTCGCCAACGCCATGGGCACCTACGCCACCGCCTACGCGCTGATCGGCGGGGGCGCCAACCTCGTCACCATACGCATCGGCGAGCTTGTCGCGGGCGACGTGTTCACCGACCCCAACCTCGCCAACGCGCTGGCTGTGCTGCTGGTGCTGGCCTTGCTGCTGCCGATCCTGGTGGACCAGCTTCTTCTCCGCCGCCGTGCCTGAGCCGAGCGGCAGCCTCGCTGACCGCCTGCTGATCGGCGTCGTCTCGCTGCTCCTGCTGCTCCCGGTGCTGGCGGTCGTGGTCAGCGCGCTGGCGACCGACTGGTACTCGGGGCTGGTGCCCAGCGGACTCACCCTCCAATGGTTCGCCCGGGTGCTGGCCGAGCCGGCGTTCCAAGCGGCGCTGGCCCGGTCGCTATTCGTCGCGGCCGGATCGGTCGTGCTGCAGGTGCTCGTGACGGTGCCCGCGATCCTCGTCGCGCACTGCTACCTGCCCTGGCTCGACCGCTGGATGGAGCGCCTGATGGTGCTGCCCTACGCGCTGCCCCAGGTGGTGCTGGTGGTGGGCCTGCTCGGCCTTTATGCGGGCGGCCCGCTCCCGCTGACCGGCACGCCCTGGATTTTGCTGCTCGGCTACCTACCGCTGGCATTCCCGCTGCTTTACCTGCCGATGAAGAACAACCTGCGGGCGCTACGGGTGCAGGAACTGCTGGACGCCGGGCACCTGCTGGGCGCGGGCGACTTGGTGATCGCGCGCCGGGTCATCCTGCCCTGCGTGGCGCCCGGGCTTGCGGTGGGCCTGTCCATGGTGTTCGCGCTCAGCTTTGCCGAGTTTGTCTTCGCCAACCTGCTGGTCGGCGGCAATTTCCAGACGCTGGCGGTTTACCTGTTCGGGCAGCGGACGAAGATCGGCCAGGTGACGGCGGTGATCGTGGTGATCTACTTTGCCGCCATGTGGCTCTCGACGCTCGCGGCGTTATCCATGCTGCGCCGGCGGCCAATTTGAGTTTTGTCGAAATCCGCGGCTTCGGAAAGGCCTACGGCGCCACGCCGGTGTTCGCCGACGTGGAGTTGGACGTGGCGGAAGGCGAGATGTGCATCTTGCTGGGACCGTCCGGCTGCGGCAAGACGACGCTGCTGCGGGCGGTGGCCGGGCTGGCGCGGCCGGACCGCGGACGCCTGGTGATCGCGGGCCGCGACGTGACCGCGGCGTCGCCGGAGGCCCGCGGCGTCGCCATGGTGTTCCAGCACTACGCGCTGTTCCCCAACATGACGGTGCGGCAGAACCTCGCCTTCGGCTTGCAGCAGAAGCGCCTGCCCCGCGCCCGGATCGCCGAAAAGGTCGATGCCGCGTTGGCCTTGATGGAACTCGCGCCCCGCGCCGACGCCCGGCCTGCCGAGCTTTCGGGCGGGCAGAAGCAGCGCGTCGCCCTCGCCCGCGCCCTTGTGCTGGAACCCCGCCTGCTGCTGCTGGACGAGCCGCTGTCCGCGCTCGACGCGCAAATCCGCAAGCGCCTGCGCGACGAGTTGAAGCGCCTGCAGCGCGAAACCGGCTTCACCGCCATCCTGGTCACGCACGACCAAGAGGAGGCCTTGGTTCTCGGCGACCAGGTTGCGGTGATGAACGCGGGCCGCATCGTGCAGGCCGGCCCGGCGCGCGAGGTGTATGACCGCCCGGCCACGCGCTTCGTCGCGGGCTTCATCGGCGACTTCAACCTGCTCGAACCCGACGCGGTGCGCCGCGTGTTCGGGGAGCAAGCGGACCATGCCTGGGCGATCCACCCGGAAGCCATCGACCTGCTGCCGACCGCGGCCGAGCACGGCGGGCTGACCGCCGAAGCATCCGTCATCGACGTCCGCATCCACGGGCCGGTGCTGCGCTACCTCGTTTCAGCCAACGGGACGGAGCTGAAGGTCGATGTGCTGAACCGCTCCAGCATCGCGGCGCGATGCCCCGGCGACACCGTGCGGCTCCGCCTCGACCGCGCCCAGGTCCGCGAAGTCGCATGACCCGGTGTTGCCCGCTCTCGGCAGGCCGCGGTCCGCCGTGCTAAGCCTTTCCCCGGAGGGAACGCCCATGCAGCCTGCCGTCATCGCCGTCGCCATCACCGGCTCGGTCCCGCGCAAGAAGGACAACCCGGCCGTCCCCGTGACGCCCGCCGAGCAGATCGAGAGCACCCACGAGGCCTTCGAGGCCGGCGCGTCGCTCGTGCACATCCACGTGCGCGCGCCCGACGAAAGCCCGTCGAGCGACCCCGCCTTGTTCGCCCAGGTGCAGGAAGGCGTGCGCAAGCACTGCCCCGGCATGATCGTGCAGTTCTCCACAGGCGGGCGCGGGCGCGACCCGGCTGCGCGCGGCAACGCGCTGGACCTGCGGCCCGACATGGCCTCGCTCTCGACCGGCTCGGTCAACTTCCCGACCGTCGTGTACGAGAACTCGGCGGCGCTGGTCACGGACCTCGCGACCCGGATGCAGACGCACGGCGTGCGGCCGGAGATCGAGATCTTCGACCTGTCCCACCTGCACGGCGCGCGCCGCCTGATTGACGCCGGGCTGATGGACGAACGCCCGCACGTCCAGGTCGTTATGGGCGTGAAGAACGCCCTGCCGGCGGAGGAGCACCTGCTGGACCTGATGCTCGGCGAGCTGAAGCGCGTGCTGCCGCAGGCGACCTGGACAGCCGCAGGCATCGGCGTGAACCAGGCGCGGGTGATGGAGTGGGTGCTGGCCCGCGGCGGCGACGGCGTGCGGACGGGCCTGGAGGACAACGTGCGGGTGAGCCGCGACCGCCTGGCCACCAGCAACGCCGAGCTGGTCCGCATGGCCGCCGACGCCGTGGCCCGGCACGGCCGCCGTCCCGCGACCCCCGCCGAAGCGCGCGCGGCGCTCGGTCTGCAAGCCGCTTGAAGGGAGCACCCCGTCCATGCCGCTCATCGCCGCCAACGGCACGCAGCTTTTTTATGACCTCACGGGGCCGGAGGGTGCGCCGGTCGTGGCGTTCTCCAACTCGATGGGCGCAACCCTGGAAATGTGGGATGCGCAGGCAAGCGCCCTCGCCGGCCGCTACCGGGTGCTGCGCTACGACACGCGTGGCCATGCCCGCTCGCCCGTGCTGGACCAGCCGATTGGAATCGAGGACTTGGCGGACGACCTGGCCGGGCTGCTGGACGCGCTGGGGATCGCCCAGGCCCATGTTGTCGGGCTATCGATCGGCGGCATGACGGCGCAGGCCTTCGCCGCCGCCCGGCCGGACCGGGTGCGCGGCCTCGTGCTGATGGCGACCTCCGCCTACTTGCCGCAGGGCTGGGCGGAGCGGGCGGCGCTGGTGCGGGAGCAGGGCATGGGCGCCATCGTCGATGCGGTGATGGCCCGCTGGTTCACCCCCACCTATCAGCACGCGCCGCTGGCGGTGGCGTTGCGGGAGCGCTTCTTGCAGATCGACCCCCGCGGCTACGCCGTGTGCTGCGGCGCCATCGGCGCCATGGACCTGCGTCCATCGAATGCCGGCATCCGCGCGCCCACGCTGATCGTCGCCGGCGCCGACGACCCGTCAACCCCGCCTGCCATGAGCGAGGACATCCGCGGCCGCATCCCCGATGCAGAGTTGGTCGTCCTGCCGCGCGCCGCCCACATCCTGGCGGTCGAGCGGGCGGACCGGGTTAACCAGGTCCTCGCGGGCTTTCTGGACGCGCTTTAAAGGCGCTTCCAGTCCCCCGCGCCCTCGAACGCCGCCGCCGCGGCGTAGATCGTGCTCTCGTCCCAATGCTTGCCGATCAGCATGGCGCCCACCGGCAACCCGTCGCTGAGGCCGCACGGCACGGACATCGCCGGGTGCCCGGTGACGTCGAACGGCGCGGTGTTGTTGATCATCTCGAACGCCCGCTGCACGTAAAGGCCCAGGCCCCCCTCGGCCTCCGGCAGCGCCGTCGCGACCACCGGCAGCGTCGGCATCAGCAGCAGGTCGTATTGCGCCAGCGCCGCGTCGTAGGCGGCGCGCAGCCGCCGCGCGATGTTCTGCGCCTTGGCGTAGTAGCGTCCGCGGTAGGCGGTGGTGAAATATTCGCCGACGAACATGCAGATCTTCAGCGTGTCCGACAGGTCGTTCGCCCGCTCCCGCCAGGAAGCGTGGGCGTCCATCAGGCCCACGTTGTACTGCCCCTTCCAGTTGAAGCCCATGCCGTTGCCGCGCATCATCTGCACCTGCAGGCCCTCGTTGCCGATGGGCGCCCACACGTCCTTGCCGATGCGGTGCATGGGCACGCTGACCTCCTCCACGACCGCGCCCAGCCCGGCCAGGCGCTCCCCCGCCGCGCGCACCTTGGCGTCCACGCCCGGCTCTGAGTTCGGCCAGCCGAACCCTTCCGCGACCACGCCGATGCGCAGGCCCCGCACGCCCCGGCCCAGCGCGTCCGTGTAGCGCGCCGTGGTGCAGCCCATCTGGCGGGGATCGAGGCCGTCCGGTCCGGCCAACACCTCCAGCAGCAGCGCGTTGTCGGCCACCGTCGCGGTCATCGGCCCCGTGTGGTCGATGGTCGCCTCGATGGGCATCACCCCCGTATAGGGCACGAGGCCCCAGGTGCCCTTCATGCCGTAGATGCCGCAGAACGCCGCCGGGATGCGGATCGATCCGCCCTGGTCGCCGCCGATGGCCATATCGACGTCCCCCGCCGCGACGAGCGCGCCGGAGCCGGACGACGAGCCGCCGGCCGAATGGCCACGCTTGTGCGGGTTGTGCACCGGCCCCAGCGCCCCGGTGTGGCTGCCGCCCGACAAGCAGAACGCCTCGCAATGCGCCTTGCCCAAGATGGTGGCGCCTGCGTCCAGCATCCGCGTGACGATGGTGGCGTCCTGGTCCGGCACGTAGCCTTCCAGCGTCGCCGACCCGTTCATCATCGGCACGCCGGCCAGGCACACGTTGTCCTTGAGCGCCACCGTCTTGCCGGCGAGCGGCCCGGTTTCCGCGCCCTTCACCACGCTCTTCACGTACCAGGCGTTATGCTCGTTCTCCTCCGGCCCCGGCTGGTAGCCCGGCGTGCGCGGGTAGCGCACGACCGGCTTGTCGTCCGGCATGGCGTCGATGACGCGGTAGGACTCCACGGCGCCGTCCATCATGGCGTGGAACAGGCCCAGCCGTTCCTCGGACAGCTCCATGCCCAGGTCGAACACGATGTCCTGCAACTGGGAAAGGGTCGGCTTCTCGACGCTCATGGTTGGCTCCTGAGTTTGCAAGAATGGGGAGTTGTGGGTTACGCCGCCATGCCGACGAACTCGGCGATCAGCGCCGGGTCCTGCACGGCTTCGGGGCTGGCTTCGCGCGTGATGGCGCCTTTCTGGATGATCAGGATGCGCTGGGACAGGGCAGCGATGAACTTCAGGTTCTGCTCCACGAGCACGACCGTGACCGCGCCGCCGCGGGACAGGCCCTGCAGCGTTTCGATGATTTCGTCGATGATGGAGGGCTGGATGCCCTCGGTCGGCTCGTCCAGCAGCATCAGCCGCGGCGCGCCGCACAGGCAACGGGCCAGCGCCAGCAACTGCTGCTCGCCCCCGGACAGCGCGCCGCCGGTGCGGTCCAGTAACCGCCGCAGCCGCGGAAACGTGTCCAGCACCCCCTCGATGGTCCGCCGCTCGTCCTGCCGCGACAGCAAGCAGCCCATGCGCAGGTTCTCCGCCACGCTGAGCGCCGGGAAGATCTGGCGCCCCTGCGGCACATAGCCGATGCCGAGCCGGGCACGGGCCGTGGGCGACGCCCCGGTGATGTCGCGCCCCTCGAACGCGACGCGCCCGGCGGTCGCCGGAAGGTAGCCCATCAGGGTGCGCAGCAGGGTGGACTTGCCCATGCCGTTGTGCCCGAGGATGCCGACGAACTCGCCCGGCGCCACGGCGAAGCTGACCCCGGCCAAGATCGGGATGCGGCCGTAGCCGGAACGCAGCCCGTCCACCTGCAGCATCATGCCGCTTGCTTGCCCAGGCAGCGTCACGCTGCCTGCTTCCCGAGATATACGTCGCGCACCGCCGGGTCGGCCATCACGCGCTCCACGTTGTCCTCCACCAAGATGCTGCCCTGGTTGAACACCGTCACCGTGGAGGCGATCATGCGGATGAACTGCATGTCGTGCTCCACCACGATCAGCGCGTGGGTCTGGTTGATCTCGCGGATCAGGGCCGCGGTGCGCAGCACCTCCTCGTGCGTCATGCCGGCTGCCGGTTCGTCCAGCAGCACCAGCTCCGGCTCCTGCGCCAGCACGGCCGCGATCTCCACCCATTGCCGCTGCCCATGCGCGAGCTGGCCCACGATGCGCGCGGCG
>CALMAB010000317.1 GCA_937858325.1 uncultured Acetobacteraceae bacterium | reverse complement strand
GGCCGTGCTGGACCGGGTGGCGCTGCCGCTCGGCATCCTGAGCGTTGCCGCGGGCGGGTTCCCGCGGGCGCTGGAGGACGCCGTGGCGCCCTGGCTCGCCGATGGGGAGCGGCGCATCCTCCTGTCCGGCATGGTCGGCAGCCGCCAGGGCTGGGTCGAGGCGCCCTATCTCCCCTGCCCCGCCGCCACCGCCGATCTGGCCCGCGCGCTGCTGCCCGTCCCGTTCGGCCCGGCGGAAGCGCTGCTGGTGCCCGGCCTGTCCGCCGCCGACCAGGCCGGCGTGCCCGAGGTGATGCGCGGGGAAGAAGTGCAGATCCTCGGCGCGCTCGGCACGGCTTCAGGGGACACGACGGTTTGCCTGCCGGGCAGCCACTCGAAGTGGGTGCGGGTCGTGGGTGGCCGAGTCGAGGGGTTCAGCACGCACCTGACTGGGGAGGCATTCGCGGCGCTCCGCGGCCATACCATCCTGGGCCGCCTGATGCAGGCCGACGCGCCGCACGATCCGGAGGCGTTCGGCCGCGGCGTCTTGCGCTCGGCCGACCCGGGCGGCCTGCTGCACCATCTGTTCGGTGTCCGCACCCTGGGCCGGTTCGACCAGTTGCCGGAGGCCGCGGCGGCGTCCTACATGTCGGGCTTGCTGATCGGGCATGAGGTCCGGGCGGCGGCCCCGGCGTCGCTCGTCCTGCTGATCGGCGCGCCCGCGCTGTGCGGGCTGTATGGCCGGGTGATCACGGAATGCGGCGGCAGCGCGACGCCCGCGGAGGCCGACGCGGCGGCGCAGGGCCTCGCGGTAATAGGAGAACAGGCCGAATGGACATCCCCAGGCTCCTGACCGCCTGCCCCCTGGTCGCCATCCTGCGCGGCATCCGGCCGGAGGAGGCGGACGCCATCGGCGACGTGCTGGTGGAGGCCGGGCTGCGCATCATCGAGGTGCCGCTGAACTCGCCGGACCCGTTCAACAGCATCGCCTGCCTCGCTCAGCGCCTCGGCACCCAGGCGCTGATCGGCGCCGGCACGGTGATGCGCCCGGCCGAGGTGGACCGCGTGGCTGAGGCCGGCGGCCAATTGATCGTGACACCGCACGCCGACCCGGCCTTGGTGCGCGCCGCCAAGGCGCGCGGCATGGCCGCCATGCCCGGCTTCTTCACGCCTGCGGAAGCGTTCAGCCTGCTCGACGCCGGCGCGGACGCGCTGAAGCTGTTCCCGGCGGAGGGCGGCAGCCCCGCCATGCTCAAGGCGCTGCGGGCGGTGCTGCCGCCGGGCACGCTGGTGCTGCCGGTGGGCGGCATGGACGCGGGCACGATGGGCGCGTGGCGGGACGCGGGCGCGGCCGGGTTCGGCATCGGCTCCGCGATCTATAAGCCGGGCGATACCGCCGCGGCTGTTTCGGCCAAAGCCGCGGCTCTGCTGGCTGGACTGCCCGACAAAGCCTGATGCTTGCGGCTTTGTTCAACCATGGTTCCTGGTAGAAGGCGAGCTGCTGCGCCGACCAGTTGTGAAAGGCTGCTGTTTGTCCAGCGAAGGTCAAATACTTCGCGCTTGGCATAGGCCGTGTCATTCTGTCATTTGGTCGTTTGACGAAGTGGTACAGGCTGAAGGCGTCGCATCGGTGGGGCGTTACCCAGCGGCTTGCGGCGCTGCCCGCGCATAATGAGCGGGCGGCGTGCCGACGTGGCGGGCGAAAGCGACGCTGAACGTGCTGGCCGAACTGTAGCCTACTCGCTCAGCAGCTTGGGCCACGCCAACCTTCTCCCGGCGCAACAGGTCCTTTGCCAGCGCCATGCGCCAACCCAGCAAATACTCCATCGGCGCGACCCCGACCTCGCGCCGGAACCGGTCGAAGAACATCGAGCGTGAAAGTGTCGCCGTCTTCGCGAGATCCACCACCGTCCAGTTCTGCCCCGGGCGTTTGTGCATCTCCCGCAGCGCGACGGCGAGCCGGTCGTCATGAAGTCCGCGCAATAGGCCAGGCGGCGCGGCAGGCCCCGTGGTTGAGCGCAGGGCCTCGATCAGCAGGACCTCAAGCAGGCGTGCCAGCACCACATCGCGGCCCGGCCGGACCGCCCTTATCTCGTCGTTCACGAGTTCGACCAGCGTGGTCAGCCGCCTGTCGCCGCGAACATGGACAAGCTGGGGCAAGAGCGACACGAGCAGACGGGCGTCCTCAGAGCCGAACGCGCAATGACCCACGAGCATCCGGATGTTCGGTGAATCGCCGGGTCGGCCAAGCCGGAACACGCCCGGACTCAGCTCCGCCATCTCCAGCTCCATACCATAGGGCGGTGGCTCAAGACTTGAGGTGGCGAAGTCATAAGCCGCGGGCACAAGGACGAAGTCGCCGCCTTCGAGCGTGACCGGCTCCCGGCCGGACACCGACAGACGGCACGAACCTTCCAGTACCGCGCAGTAGAACGGGCGCCCATTGTCCGAACGGCGCACGGCCCAAGCGCCTGCCGCGATGACCAGCTTGGAAAAGGAGGCGCGTGGCTGAAGAAGGCCGACAACCTGGGCGAGCGGATCGGACATTCGGACTGATGCCAACGATAATCGGACTTGCAAATGTAGCGGGTCCGATCTGGTCAGCCTAGACTCCCGCTGTCCCCGCAGGAGGTTTCATGAGCACCATTCTCGTCACCGGCTGCTCGTCCGGTTTCGGCCTTGAAACGGCCCGCACCTTCCTCGACCGCGGGTGGACGGTCATCGCCACGATGCGCGCGCCACGTGGCGACGTGCTGCCCGGCTCGGAGCGGCTCCGCATCCTGCCGCTTGATGTGACCGACGCGGACAGCGTCGCGCGCGCCGTGGAAGCCGCCGGCCCGATTGACGTGCTGGTCAACAATGCCGGCGTGGGCCTGCTCAACGCGCTGGAAGGCGCGTCCATGAACATGGTCCGCGAGGTCTTCGAGACGAACACCATCGGCACGATCGCCATGACAAGGGCCGTGCTGCCGCAGTTCCGGGAGCGCCGTTCGGGTGTCGTCGTCAACGTGACCTCGACCGTGACCATGAAGCCGCTCCACCTGCTCTCGGTGTACACCGCCAGCAAGGCTGCGGTGAACGCCTTCACCGAATCGCTCGCGCTGGAGATGGAGCCGTTCGGCGTGCGGTTGCGGCTGGTGCTGCCAGGGGCGGCGCCCGGGACATCGTTCGGCGACAACGCCCGCGCCCGCATGGGGATGAACATCCCTGACGCCTATGCCGACTTGGCGGCGCAGGTCTTTGCGGGGTTCCAGCAGATGACTCAGGTCACGCACGCATCCGACGTGGCGGAGGCCGTGTGGCGTGCCGCGACCGATCCTTCATGCCCAATGCGCCTTCCTGCCGGGGCGGACGCCACGGCGCTGGCCGCGGCGGCCTGAGCGCGCCGGACAGTTCCACGCTGGCAGACGCCTTCTCCAAAGATCGGAGACCACGATGCACGACAAGCCCGCCGCCCTGGTCACGGGGGCCAACAAAGGCATCGGCCTGCAAATAGCGAAGGACCTGGCCGGCCACGGCTTCACCGTGCTCGTCGGGTCGCGCAACCTCGAACACGGCGAGACGGCCGCAAGGAGCGTCGGAACGGCTGCCTGCGCCCTCCAGCTTGACGTCACCGATGCGGCATCGATTGCCGCCGCGGCCGAGCGCGTCCGGCACGAGTTCGGCCGCCTCGACGTGCTGGTGAACAACGCGGGCATTTCGAAGGCGCCGAAGCCGGGCAGGTCATTCGAGCAAATCTTGCAGGACAACCGCCCGAGCGTCGCGTCCGTTACCGAGGTCCGTGCGGTGTTCGAGACGAACGTGTTCGGTGTGCTCGCGGTCACGCAAGCGATGCTGCCGCTGCTTCGCGACGCACCGGCGGGACGCATCGTCATGGTGTCAAGCGGCGCCGGCTCAATGGCCCGCTTGGCCGACCCGACACGGCCAGGTCACCGGCCAGGAAATGTCTCGTACCGCCCGTCGAAGGCCGCGCTCAACGCGATCACGCTGGCCTTCGCCATCGACCTTGAAGGCACGTCGATCAAGGTGAACGCAGCTTGCCCCGGCTTCGTCGCAACCGACCTGAACCTGTTCAATGGCACGGGCAGCGTTGAGGAAGGCGCCCGCGAGCCGGTTCGCCTCGCACTCCTCGGCCCGGACGGTCCGACGGGCACGTTCTCAAGCGCGCAGGGTCCGATACCCTGGTGATCCACCCTTGCGCGCGACCATCGGTAAGTAGGTGCCCGCCAAGCCACCTATGACCGGACAGGCCCGCCCTGTCCGTCAAACCAAGCCCAAACGGCCACCCGGAATGTGTCCGCCAACCCTGGCTCACGTGAGCTGAACCCCTTTGGTGAGACACGAAATCACGGGCAGCTCGGCTGCATCA
>CALMAB010000316.1 GCA_937858325.1 uncultured Acetobacteraceae bacterium | reverse complement strand
CAGCAAGGCTAGTCAAAAACACGACTGATTTGTTATGGGCGCAGAAAGCGCTTGGTAAGTCAATTGAAACGAGATGACACCGCGGGCCGCGTGGCCAGTGCGGCCCGGCCAAGGGCGCGAGCCAACCTGGCCTTTCCTGCACCCACTTCAACGAAAAAGGGGCGGACCCTGCGGCCCGCCCCTTCCTTCGCTGGCGCTATGTTGGCTGGGCTTAGAAGTCCATGTCGCCCATGCCGCCCATTCCGCCCATGCCGCCACCGCCGCCGGGCATCCCGCCGCCGGCCGGCTTCTTCTCCGGACGCTCGGCGATCATGGCTTCCGTGGTGATCAGCAGGCTGGCGACCGAGGCCGCGTCCTGCAACGCCGTACGCACGACCTTGGTCGGGTCGATGATGCCGGCGGAGACCATGTCCTTGAACTCGGCGCTTTGCGCGTCGAAGCCGAAGTTGTAGTCCCCGTTCTCCAGCACCTTGCCGGCGATCACGGCACCATCCTCGCCGGCGTTCTCCGCGATCTGCCGCAGCGGGGTCTGCACCGCCTTGCGCACGATCTCGATGCCGAACTTCTGGTCCTCGTTCTCCGCCTTCAGCTGCGCGAGGATCAGGCTGGCGCGGGCGAGCGCCACGCCGCCGCCGGGCACGATGCCCTCCTCCACCGCCGCGCGGGTCGCGTGCAGCGCGTCGTCCACCCGGTCCTTGCGCTCCTTGACCTCGACCTCGGTGCTGCCTCCGACGCGGATCACCGCGACGCCGCCGGCGAGCTTGGCGAGGCGCTCCTGCAGCTTCTCGCGGTCGTAGTCGCTGGTGGTCTCCTCGACCTGCGCCCGGATCTGGTTGCAGCGGCCCTTGATGTCGTCCGCCGACCCGGCGCCCTCCACCACGGTCGTGTTCTCCTTCTCGATCAGCACGCGCTTCGCACGGCCGAGCATCTGGAGCGTCACGTTCTCAAGCTTGATGCCGAGGTCCTCCGAGATCACCTGGCCGCCCGTGAGGATCGCGATGTCCTCCAGCATGGCCTTGCGCCGGTCGCCGAAGCCCGGCGCCTTCACCGCCGCGACCTTCAAGCCGCCGCGCAGCTTGTTGACCACCAGCGTCGCCAACGCCTCGCCCTCGATGTCCTCGGCGATGATCAGCAGCGGACGGCCCGACTGCACCACCGTTTCCAGCAGCGGCAGCATGGTCTGCAGGCCCGACAGCTTCTTCTCGTGGATCAGGATGTACGGCTGGTCCAGCTCAGCCACCATCTTCTCCGCGTTGGTGATGAAGTACGGGGAGATGTAGCCGCGGTCGAACTGCATGCCCTCGACCACGTCGAGCTCCGTCTGGATGCCCTTGGCTTCCTCGACGGTGATGACGCCCTCGTTGCCGACCTTCTGCATGGCTTCCGAGATCATCCGGCCGATCTCGGACTCGCCGTTGGCGCTGATGGTGCCGACCTGCGCCGTTTCCGACTCGGTGGTGATCTTGCGGGTGCGGTCCTTCAGCTCGGCCACGATGGCGGTCACGGCGGCATCGACGCCGCGCTTCAGGTCCATCGGGTTCAGCCCGGCGGCCACGCCCTTGGCGCCCTCGCGCACGATGGCCTGGGCCAGCACCGTCGCGGTGGTGGTGCCGTCGCCGGCGATGTCGTTGGTCTTGGTCGCGACCTCGCGCAGCATCTGCGCGCCCATGTTCTCGAACTTGTCGGCCAGCTCGATTTCCTTGGCGACCGTCACGCCGTCCTTGGTGATGCGCGGCGCGCCGAAGCTCTTGTCCATGACCACGTTGCGGCCCTTCGGCCCCAGCGTCACCTTCACGGCGTCGGCGAGAATGTCCACGCCGCGCAGCATGCGCTGGCGGGCATCGCCGCCGAACCGTACGTCTTTAGCAGCCATTATGTTTCTTCCTCAATCCGTTGAGTCTTGCGTGGAAACGCTTCAGGCAGCCTTGGCGGACGCCGCAGGCGCCTCGATGATGCCCATGATGTCGCTCTCCTTCATGATCAGGAGCTCCTCGCCATCCAGCTTCACCTCGGTGCCGGACCACTTGCCGAACAGCACGCGGTCGCCGGCCTTGACGTCCAACGCCACGATGGCGCCCTGCTCGTTGCGTGCGCCGGGGCCGGCTGCGATCACTTCGCCTTCCATCGGCTTTTCCTTGGCCGTGTCGGGGATGATGATGCCGCCGGCGGACTTCTCCTCGGCGGTGATGCGCCGGACCACGATCCGGTCGTGCAGCGGGCGGAACTTCATATGGGATCGCCTCCTTGTCCAAAGCCCGAGTTGGGCGTTAGCACTCTCAAGCCGAGAGTGCCAGCGATCTAGAAGCTGCGCCCGGTGAAGTCAAGGCCGAAGCAGCATTCCCGCACGATGAGTGCTAAACTGCTGAGAACGCTCTCTTTTTCCTTTCACATTGCAGAGCATTCTGGAACGCTCGCGTTGCGGCCCGGGTTCGCGGGGCCGCTGCGCCGCCCCATCATGGACCAGAAGCTAGGAATCCTGCATGACCCTGGGACTACAGCTCAAAGACTACCGGCTCACCACCGCTGAAATCCTGTATTTCCTGCCGGACCACCCTGGCCTGCTGCAAAGCTACATCTGGCAGGACCTCGACCTGGCGCCGCGTTTCCCGGCCCTGCGCCGCTTCCTGGAGTTCTGGCAGCGCGAGCTGGTCGGTCCCCTCCATTCCATCCGCATCGCCACCGGCGGGCAGATTCGCCCGGCGTCGGTCCGGCACGCTTCCCACATGCTTCGCCTGCACTGAGCCGACCACGCCGGCTCCCTACGGCACGGACCGTCGGCGCGCCAGAACCAGCCCAAGCGCGACCGAAAGCGCCAGGAGCACGGCGGCAACCGCAACCTGCACGCCCTGCGACACCCGCACGCCGCCGCCCAGCAGGGCGAACACGGCGGTTTGCGGCACGTAGCCCAGCGCCGAGGCCGCCAGGAACGGCCCGGCCGCCACGCCCGACACGCCCGCCAGCAGGTTGAGCAGCAGATTGTTGCCGACCGGCAGCAGGCGCAGCGTCAGGGTGGCGGTGAAGGCATTCGCGCAAAGGAAACGGCTCAAGCGTTGAAGCCGCCCGCCGCCCCGCACCAGCCAGCGGGTTGTCCAGGCCCGTGCCGCCCAACGCGCCCAGAAGAAATTGCCGATGCACCCCAGGACCTCCGCGAGCAACGCAAGCGTCGCGCCTGGCCAGAAGCCGAACGCCAAGCCGCCGGAATAAGCGACCACCTGCCGAGGGACGCCCACCGCGCACGCGGCGGCGGCCAGGCCCACGAACGCCAAAGGGCCGTGCTGCCCCGCCGCCGCGATCTCGGCGTCCAGTCCGAAATGCCGCAATGCCAGCCCAGCCGACACCAGGCCGAGCAGCATGAGGGCTGGACGGCCGGCCGCTGAGGACAGCGAAACGATGCGTTGCCGGACGCTGGCTGACACTCCATCTCCACAAAGGCGCCGCCGAGCGATCCGCCGGGTGGCGTGGATTCATAGTTTGATCATGGTTCGGAGGCTAGAGTTCAGGAATGCCGCTTGATGTCACGTCCTCCATCGCCCTGCCGCACCCGACGCGCCAGCGTCAGGCCCGTGCCGTCGCGGTCTGGCTGTTCGGGATGTGCGCCATGCTGCTGGTCATGGTGTCGCTGGGCGGCGCCACGCGCCTGACGGGATCGGGGCTGTCGATCATGGAATGGAAGCCCCTCATGGGCGCCCTGCCCCCCTTGTCGGGTGCGGAATGGCAGCGGCTTTACCGGCTGTACCAGCAGATTCCGCAATATGCCCTGGTGAACCAGGGGTTTGGGCTTGAGGGCTTCAAGCGCATCTTCTGGGTTGAATGGACGCACCGCCTTTGGGGCCGGCTGATCGGCTTGGCCTTCCTCGCGCCGTTGGTCTGGTTCGCGCTGCGCGGGGCGATCAGCCGGCGGCTGGCCTGGCGGTTGGGCCTGCTGTTCCTGCTGGGCGGGTTGCAGGGTGCCATCGGCTGGTTCATGGTCGCCAGCGGCTTCGCGGCGGACAGCACGGCTGTCTCGCCATACCGGTTGGTGGTTCACCTTTTCATGGCGCTCACGCTGTATGCGGCGATCTTCTGGACGGCGCTGACGCTTTGGCACGAGGGGGCAGCCCCGGCGCCGGCCGGCCCGCGCATCCGTGGCCTGCGCGCCTTGATCACGGGGACCTGCTGCGCCGTCGCCTTGACGGTCGTGGCCGGGGGATTCGTGGCCGGTTTGCACGCGGGCCTGACCTACAACTCCTTTCCGTTGATGGACGGCTCGCTGGTGCCGGCAGGCTTCGCGCAGTTGCAGCCGTTCGTGCGCAACCTGACGGAAAACGTCGCGACCGTGCAGTTCGACCACCGGCTGCTTGCGACCGTCACGGCGCTCCTGGCCTCCGCGACCCTGGTTGTCGGGCTGCTCGGCGGCGCCGCGGGACGGCTGCGGACAGCCCTGCTCGCGCTGGGCCTGGCGGTGCTGGGCCAATACGTCCTGGGAGTGGCGACGCTGCTCTGGGTGGTGCCGGTCGCCTTGGGCACGGCGCACCAGGCCATGGCGGTGCTCGTGCTGACCGCGGCGCTCGCGGCGATGCACGCCGCAGGGCGCAGCCAGGCTGCGGCGCCCATTGCCAATGCCAGGATATTTGCCCCCCATGAGTGAGCCGGAGCGCTTGCGCCGCGTTCAATGCCCGCTGCACGTGTTTGAGGATGTTTGATGACCCAGCCCGCTCCCAGCCCCATCGTCGCGACGGACGCCTTGTTCTTCGACCGGCCCGGCGCGGCCCTTGACCGCTCCGCAGCCGAGCGCATCGTGGGCGGCGCCTTGGCCGGCATGGACGACGGCGAGCTGTTCATGGAGTACCGGGAAAGCGAGCAGCTGAGCCTGGACGACGGCCGCATCCGCAGCGCCGGGTTCGACACGCAGCTCGGCTTCGGGCTGCGCGCGTTGCTGGGCGAGGAAGCCGGGTATGCCCATGCCGGGGAGCTTTCTGCGGATGCTTTGGGCCGGGCCGCGGCGACGGTCTCGGCGGTGCGCTCCGGACGGTCCGGCAAGGCCGCCACCGCCCCGCGGTCCAGCAACGCCCGGCTTTATTCCGACGCCAACCCGCTGACCGAAACCGAGTTCCCGGACCGCACGGCGACGCTCAGCGCCATCGACGCCTATGCGCGCGGCCGGGACCCGCGGGTGAAGCAGGTGATGGCGTCGCTGTTCGGGGAATGGCAGGCGGTCCAGGTGCTGCGCGCGGACGGCACACGGGCGGCCGACCTGCGCCCGCTGGTCCGGCTCAACGTGTCGGTCGTGGTGGAGCAGGACGGGCGGCGGGAAAGCGGCACCTTCGGCGCCGGGGGGCGGCACGGCTACGGGCGCCTGCTCGATGCGGCGTTCTGGCGCGGCGCGGTGAACGAGGCGCTGCGCCAAGCCCTCGTCAACCTGGACAGCCGCCCGGCGCCGGCAGGCGAGATGCCCGTGGTGCTCGGCCCCGGCTGGCCCGGCATCCTGCTGCACGAGGCCATCGGGCACGGGCTGGAAGGGGACTTCAACCGCAAGAAAACCTCGGCGTTCGCCGGGCTGATCGGGCAGCGCATCGCCAGCCCCGGCGTCACCGTTGTGGACGACGGCACCCTGCCGGACCGGCGGGGAAGCCTGACGGTTGACGACGAGGGCACGCCGTCCGGGCGCACCGTCATGATCGAGGACGGCGTGCTGACCGCGTTCATCCAGGACCGGCTGAACGCCCGGCTGATGGGTGTGCCGGCCACGGGCAACGGCCGCCGGCAGAGCTTCGCCCACGCGCCGATGCCGAGGATGACCAACACCATCATGCTCGGCGGCCAGTCGGAGCCGGAGGAGATCATCCGGTCCGTTTCGCGCGGCCTGTATGCGGTGAACTTCGGCGGCGGCTCGGTCGATATCACCTCGGGCAAGTTCGTGTTCTCGGCCAGCGAGGCTTACCTGATCGAGGACGGGCGCATCACCAGCCCGGTGAAGGGCGCCACGCTGATCGGCAACGGGCCGGACGCGTTGCTGAAGGTTGACATGGTGGGCAATGATCCCGGCCTCGACTCCGGCATCGGCACCTGCGGCAAGAATGGGCAAGGCGTGCCGGTGGGCGTCGGCCAGCCGACCTTGAAGCTCTCAAGCTTGACCGTCGGCGGAACGGCGACGTAGGGGACAAGACATGTGGGGCTTCTTGCGACTTTTGTTGGCCTGCGTGCTTGCGCTCGTCGTCACGCCGCCTGCACAGGCAGCCGACCCTCCCGAGACCTGTCCGGCGGCGCAGGTCGCCCCGTTGGTGCTGCCCCGGATCAAGGAAGCCCTGGACCACAATTCGGAATTGACCATCGTTGCGTTCGGCTCGTCCTCGACGCAAGGCTGGCATTCCAGCAACATCGGGCAAAGCTACCCGGCGGTGCTGCAGGCGGCGCTGTCAGCCGCACTGCCTATGGCCCATGTCGCGGTGATCAACCGCGGCGTCGGCGGCCAGGACGCCGCCGAGATGCTGCCGCGACTCGAGACGGATGTGCTGGAAGTGCGCCCCAACCTGGTGATCTGGCAGGTCGGCGCGAACGGGGCGTTGAAGAACCGGGATCCCGGGGAGTTCAGGCGCCTTGTCGCGGACGGCGTGCATAGGCTGAAAGACCGCGGGATCGATGTCGTGCTGATGGACAACCAACGCGCGCCGCTGATCCTCGCCTCGCCGCACCACCAGCAGATCGACCAGATCCTGGTGGACCTTGCAGCGCAAACGGGAACGGGCTTGTTCGACCGCGGTGCGTTGATGGACCAGTGGCAGTTCTCCGGGCATCCTTACGGGGAATTCATCTCGGATGACGGCGTCCACCACAACGACCTCGGCTACCGTTGCGTCGCGCAAGCCTTGGCGTCGGCGATCCTTACGGGGTTGCACACGCCCGCCCCGCCGCTGCGCTCCGCGTCAGCCCGGCATTGAGCAGGCATTCATAGCCTGCACTACGCTCGAAAACGCGCTCCGCAGAATGATGCTTAGGTCGCCCCCTCGGCCGTGGGCGTTTCCATCACCCCTGCAAGTCTTAGCCCACGCGCGACGTGCTCTCGGTCCTCGACCCGCTCATAGGAACTGTCTCGAAGGTAGCCTTCGATGTTGAAGCCGGAATCAATGGCGAGCAAGCGACGGCGCACCACCGCCGCCTCCTGCGTCTGCCCGAGGAAGCCGAGCGCGGCCAGGTAGGGTTCGCAGGCACCCGAGAATGCCGGGTTCATCTCGCTGACGCTGCGCGCGGCGATGACGGCCCCTTCGTAGTCCCGCTTTGCCAACGCGACGAGGCTGAATCCGGTGTCGTAATGGAACGCATGAGGGTCGGTCGGCGCAAGCTGCTTGTAGCGCAGCAAGCGGCGGTCGCCCTCCTCCCAATCGCCAAGGTAGAGATGGGCAAGGCCTGACAGCGCCCAGGCCATGGCCAGGTTCGGGTTGAGCGCGAGGGCACGCTCGTGCAAGGCGATGCCTTCCCGAAAGCGGCGTTGGAGCGAGGCGCGGACATGGCCTGCGATGGTCAGCGCCTTGGCATCCTGCGGGTCGAGCGTGACAGCCCGCTCGGCATGGCGCGCCGCATCGTCCACCGCAGCGTCACGGTCCTTCGCCCAGCCCTGGCCCACCAGGAGGCTGAGCCAGCAGGCATACCACGCATAAGGCGCCGCAAAGTCAGGTTCGAGCGCGATAGCCTGGCGCAGCCACTGCCCGGACTGCATGAAGTGATCGCGCTCGAGCCGGCTCAAGCCGGGAAGCGCACGGAGCAGCAGGTCATAGGCTGCCGAGTCCGAGGCCGGCCGTTGCGCGGCGCGGCGGCATTCGATTGCGAGGATCTCCGGGTCGATCTGCGCCGTGACCTCGGCCGCGACCTCTTCCTGCAAGTTCAGCAGGTCGCTGGTCTGCCGGTCGAACCGCCTGGCCCAGACGATTTGGCTGCCATCCCGCAGATCGACGAGGCGCAAGGTGATGCGAAGCCGGCGGCCGACCCGCTGGACCAAGCCGTCCAAAACGAAGTCCAGGTCAAACGTCCGGCGAAGCCCCGCGTCGTCGCGACCGTGCTGGACGACCTGCGCGAGCGACCCGCTTGAAACCAGGACGATCCAGCGGACCTTCTGCATCGCCGCGGTGATCTCTTCAGCAAGGCCCAAGGCGAGGTGCGCCTCCGTCTCGTCCGTGCCGACGAGAGTGAGCGGCAGCACGCCGAGCTTGGCGCCCACGCGGGAAGAAACGGCGCGGGGTTCGGTTCGCAGCACCACGGGCGGCGGCGGGACCGGCGTCGTCGGCCGTTCCGTGCGGCCCGTGCGTATGTCCGCCAGCAGCGCCTGGGTTTCGGCGGATGGCGTCGCGTCCAACAGATCGGCCAGCACGGCCCGGCACCGATCATAGGATTGGATGGCCATGCCGCGCTCGCCGCGTTCGGCGTGAGCCCGCATCAGCGCCCGCCAGGCACCCTCGTGCGCGCGGTCGATGGACAGGAGCTGCTGGGCGACGACGATCAGCGCCTCGGGCGACCCCTGCTCCGTCAGCAGCGTTTCGCCGACCGAACGGGCACGGTCCCGCAGGCGCTCGCGCTCCGTTTGCAGCCAGCCGTCGAACGCGGGATCGACGCCGTCCAGCTCCTCAAGCAGCTCGCCGTCGAGCAGGGCGAGCGACGCCGGGTGCGTCGTGGTGGCGCGGAGCACCTCCTCCACATCAACCCAGACGACGCCGGGCCGCAGAGCGAGGCTGTCCCGGTTGATCGACAGCACCTCCTTGCCGGCCGGGGCCAGGACCTCCAGCAGGCGGTGGATCTCCTGGCGGAGCGAGGCCCGGGCCTGCTCCTCCGGCCGCCGGCTCCAAAGCAGTTCGGCCAGCCGCGAGCGAAGCACCGGACGCGGCGCGGACAGCGCGATGATGGCGAGCAAGGCCCGGGTCTTGCGGCCCGGTGGCAGGATGCTCTCGCCGTTCGGGGTGGCCGCTTCCATTTGGCCGATCAGGCGCAGGCGCACGGCCACCGGGTCAGCGGCATCGGCGGCGGCGCGCATGACAGCACGGGACTGGCTGACGATCATCCCTGCATTACCGCTTATCTCACGCGGGATTACAAGGCGAATGTAGCGGGAGCGACATTCGTTCTCACGATTTCGTATCGTTTTCGGACGGACCCGCCAAATCTCCTATCTCGTAGAGCGCGGCCTCGGAGAAGATGCGCTCGGCGTGGCCGTTCCATGCTCCGTGGTAACGTGAAAGCCAATGTTCGGCCTGGTTGGGGCCGCCCTCCAGCATCGGCTCCAGCGGGGCGAGAAAAACCGTCTCGTCCTCGCCCGCGGCATCGCGCCGGGCGCGGGCGCGCAGGCCGTCCCGCGCGATGGCCACCATGTCCCGCGCGAGGTCCCGTACCGTCCCGCCGGCCCAAGGCGCTTGGAGGGCGAGCCGGGGCACCGCGGCGCGAAGCTCCTGATACGCTGCCCAAGGATGCTTGCGGACCAGCGCGTCGGCCGCCGCCAGCGCCGCGTCGTCATACAGGATGCCCACCCACAAGGCGCTTTGCGCCACCATCATGTCCGGCCGGCCCGCGTCGGCGCCCCGCATTTCCAGGAACCGCTTGACCCGGACATCGGTAAAGGCTGTCGTCATGTGGTCCGCGAAATCGCCGATCGTGGCGCGGCCGTTGCCGATATGGGGCCGGCGCCCGGCCATGTACTCGCGGAACGACTCGCCTGCCACGTCCTTGTAGGCGCCATGGCGCTCGATGAAATACATCGGCACGTCGAGCAGCCACTCGACGTAGCGCTCGAACCCGAAGTCCTCTTCGAACATGACGGCCGGCATACCGGACCGGCCGTTGTCCGTGTCCGTCCAGACCCGGGCGCGGCTCGACAGGAAGCCGCTCGGCTTGCCGTCCACGAAGGGCGAGTTGGCGAACAACGCGGTGGCCACCGGCTGCAGAGCCAACGCCACGCGCAGCTTGCGGGCCATGTCCGCCTCGGAGGAATAGTCCAGGTTCACCTGCACCGTGCAGGTCCGCTGCATCATATCAAGGCCAAGCTGCCCGACCAGCGGCATGTAGCGCCGCATGATGGCGTAGCGGCCCTTCGGCATCCACGGCATGTCGGCCCGGCCCAACGTCGGATGGTGCCCCAGCGGGGCGAAGCCGATGCCGAGCGGGGCCGCGACCGCGCGCACCGCCTCGATGTGGGCCGCAAGCTCGCCGCGCGTTTCGTGCAGGTCCTGCACCATGCCGCCCGATAACTCGAACTGACCAGCTGGCTCCAGGGATACGGAGGCGGTTTGGTGGACCCCCTGCCCTTTCAGGCCGATGGGGTTGCCGTTTTCCAAGATGAGCTGCCATCCCTCCGGGTCGGCCGCAGCCAGGCCCTGCAGCACCGCGTGGATGCCGTCAGGCGCGTAGGGCGGCGGCCGGAGGTCGGACGCTTGGAAGCCGAACTTCTCGTGCTCCGTGCCGATGCGGTACTCCGGCTTCGGCTTGCTTCCGGCGGCGATGTAGTCCGCCAACTGCTGGACCGAGCCGATTGGCGTCGCGTCGGCGTCTCCGGGGTTGGACATGGCGTGCGGGCATCCTTCGTGGCAGGCGGCATAGCCATGCCACGCGCCAGGGTTGTCAAGCGCGGGTCGGCCTTCGGTTGTTACGCCCGTATCAGGGTGCCGATGCCGCCTTCGGTAAAGAGTTCCAGCAAGCAGGCATGTGCCATGCGGCCGTCCAGGATCACCGCGCCGCGCACGCCCTTGCGGACGGCCTCCACGCAGTTCTCGACCTTGGGGATCATCCCCCCGGAGATCATGCCGCTCGCGATGCCCGCCTCGACCTCCGCCACCGTCATGTCCGGGATGAGTTGGCGGTCCGCGTCCAGCACGCCGGCCACGTCCGTCAGCATCAGCAGCCGCTGCGCGCCCAAGGCGCCGGCCACGGCGCCGGCCACCGTGTCCGCGTTGATGTTGTAGGTCTGGCCATCCTCGCCCATGGCAACGGGCGCGATCACCGGGATCAGCCCGGCGCCGGTCAGCGCGTGGATCACCCGGACGTCCACGCTTTCCGGCTCCCCGACGAAGCCCAGGTCCAACGCGCGCTCGATGTGGCTATCGGGGTCGCGCACCGTGCGGGTCAGCTTGCGGGCGCGGATCAGGCCGCCATCCTTGCCGCAGATGCCCACGGCCAAGGCGCCCGCGATGTTGATCAGCCCGGCGATGTGCTTGTTCACCGTGCCCGCGAGGACCATCTCGACCACTTCCACCATGGAAGCGTCCGTGACGCGCAGCCCGTCCACGAAGTGGGACGGGATCGCCAGACGCTCCAGCATCGCGTTGATCTGCGGCCCGCCGCCGTGCACCACCACCGGGTTCACGCCGACCTGCTTGAGCAGCGCGATGTCGCGGCCGAACTGCGCGGCCAAGGTCTGGTCGCCCATGGCGTGGCCGCCATACTTCACCACCACCGTGATGCCGGCGTAGCGGCGCAGGTATGGCAACGCCTGGACCAGGATGTCCGCCCGGTCGGCGGCGGCCTGCAGTTGCTCGCGGGTGAGTGCCATGCGGGTTCCCTACCGGGGCGGCGCGCGTTTGGTCAAGCCGGCAATCCGAGGCCCGCAAGCTCGGCCCGCAGCACGTCCATGCCCATCCCGGTCTCGCTGCTGGTGGTGAACAGTTCCGGGTAAGCGGCCGGGTGCTTGCGGATCAGGGCGGACACCTCCTCCTGCTTGCGGGCGAGCGCCCCGGGCTTGACGCCGTCCGCCTTGGTGAGCACGAGCTGGTAGGTCACGGCCGCCCGGTCCAGCAGGTCCATCACGGCGAGGTCCGACGCCTTGATCTCGATCCGACCGTCCAGCAACAGCACGACCCGGCGCAGCGTGGGCCGGCCGCGGAGGTACTCGAACATCAGCCCCTGCCAGTCCTCCTTGATTTCCTTCGCCGCCCGGGCATAGCCGTAGCCCGGCATGTCCACGAGCGTCAGCCGCCCGCCAAGATCGAAGAAGTTGAGCTGCCGGGTGCGCCCCGGCGTATTGGAAGCCCGCGCCAGCGACCTGCGCCCGGTCAAAGCGTTCACCAACGTCGATTTCCCCACGTTGGACCGCCCGGCGAACGCAACCTCCGGCAGGCCAGGCTCGGGCAGCTGGTCCAAGCGCTGCGCGGCGTAGAAGAACCGGCACTCGGCGGCGAACAGCAGCCGCCCGGCCTCGATCTCCTCGGCGCCGGGCGTGCGCTGTCCCCCGGCTAGGACTGCGCCATCCGCGGGACCCCGATCCGGGTCTGGCGCATGATCATCCATTGCTGCGCAATCGTGAGAAGATTGTTCCAACTCCAATAGATCACCAACCCGGCGGGGAAGCTCGCCAGCATGAAGGTAAAGATGATCGGCATATACTGGAAGAGCCGGGCCTGCACCGGGTCGGGCGGCGGCGGGTTAAGCTTCTGCTGCAGGAACATGGTGACGCCCATGATGAGCGGCCAAGCGCCCAGGTGCAGCAGGTGCGAGTAGGCGGCAGGATCGAACGGGAGCAGGCCGAACAGGTTGAACACGTTGGTCGGATCGACAGCCGAAAGGTCATGGATCCAGCCGAAGAACGGCGCGTGCCGCATCTCGATGGTGACGAAGATCACCTTGTAGAGCGAGAAGAAGACCGGGATCTGCACCACCATCGGCAGGCAGCCGCTGGCCGGGTTGACCTTCTCCGATTTGTACAAGCCCATGATCTCGCCCTGCATCTTGGCGGGATCATCCTTGAGGCGCTCGCGTATCTCCTGCATCTTCGGGCCGAGCAGCTTCATCTTGCTCATCGACTTGTAGGACTTGTTGGCCAGCGGGAAGAACACGGCCTTCGCGAACACCGTGAAGATCAGGATCGCGACGCCGAAGTTGCCGGTCAGTTGGTAAAGCCAGTCCAGCGCATAGAAGATCGGCTTGGTCAGGAAGTAGAACCAGCCGAAGTCGATTGCCTTGTCGAAGTTCGGGATGCCCAGTTCGCTCTGGTAGCGGTCCAGAAGCTGCACCACCTTGGCCCCAGCGAACAGGCGCGTCGTGCTGCTGCCCGCGGCGCTGGGTTCGACAACCAACGGATCCTTTGAAACGAAATCAGCCTGGTATCGGTCGGCGTTGTTCTCCGTTAGGTGGCGGAAGCTCGCGATGACCGGCACAGCCTGGTCCGGGATGAGCGCCGTGAGCCAGTACTTGTCGGTGATCCCGGCCCAGCCGCCCGTGGTCGGCATGTCGAGCGCGGGTCCGTGGGTCTTCTCGCTTTCAGACTTCACCTTCTGATAGGTTTGTTCCTGCAAGCGTCCGCCCAGCACGCCCAGCAGGCCCTCGTGCAAGATGTAGTAGCCCGCCGTCGTCGGTGTGTAGTCGCGGCGGATGCGGGACCAAGGGTGCAAGCTGACCGCGGCGGCCCCGGCGTTGCGCACGCGCTGCTCTGCGGTGAACATGTAGTTGGCGTCGATCGACAAGGCGATCTCGAACACCTGCCCGGCGCCGTTGTCCCAAGACAGCGTCACCGGGGTGGCCGCTGTCAGCTCGGCCGCCGATGCCGTCCAAAGGGCGTCGAGGTCCGGGACCTTCACGTCAGGGCTGTCCGCCGTCCAGCCGAACTGCACGTAATAGGGCTGCGGGTCGGCGCGCGGCTCCAGCAGGCGGACCAAAGGCGAGGCCGGGTCAACCTGCTCGTGGTAGTCGCGCAGCACCAAATCGTCGAGCCGGGCGCCGAGCAGGTTGATGCTGCCTTGGACGCGGGGCGCCGAAATCTTCAAGCGCGGCACGTCGCGTGGCGGCGGGACGGGCATGGGCTGCGTTCCGGGAGCGGCGACGTCTCCGGTCGGACGCGGCGCCAGTTCGGTCGGCGTGGACTGCGTCGCCTGCTGGACCCGTTGGGGGGCTGGCTTCGGCAACAGGAACTGGAAGCCTGCCAGGATCGCAATCGAGATCGCAATTGCGAGGAAAAGGCGTTTTTGGTCCATGAGAAGGCCGTCACTTTCCGAAGCAGGGGCAGGAGGGCACCGGGTCGATGCCCCCGTCGCACCAGGGATTGCATCGCAGCACCCGCCGCGCGGTCATCAGGGTGCCGGCTGCTGCGCCGTGGCGCTGCAGGGCCTCGATCCCGTAGGCGCTGCACGTCGGCTCGAAGCGGCAATGGGCGCCGATGAACGGCCGCAACGTCCACTGGTAAACCCGGATGCAGCCAACCAACGCCTGCGCGATCAAGACACTCCCGCCTTAATGAGCGCCCGCCGCAGGCCGTCCAGCAGCAAGGCGAATGGCCGGGTCCGCGTGGCGTCGCGACCGACCAGCAC
>CALMAB010000315.1 GCA_937858325.1 uncultured Acetobacteraceae bacterium | reverse complement strand
GCTCCGCGCGCCGTCCACCCATCTCTCCGGCCGCCTCTTCGGCCGTCCGCGGCTCGGCCCGCTGGGTGCTCATGGCGCCCGCGTGAACGCCACCTCCGCCCCGTCTGCCAGCTCCACGTACATCCGGCGCCAGGGCTGGTCGTCGGTCAGCCGCCAGGTGTGGCCGCTGCCGGCCGTGTCCTCGGCCAGCAGCACGTCGCCGGGGCGGATGGTGAAGTGCGCGCCGCCCCGGGTTTTGAAATCAAGCGTGCCGGCCAGGGTCACCACGAGCTGCCGCCGGGGCGCCGTATGCCATTCCAGGGTGCCACCGGGCGGGGTTTCCTGGAACGTCACAGTCGCCGAGGCGATTTTGCCCGACAGCAGGTCGCCGTGCGCGCCCGGCGCCAGCGCCAGCGAGCCTTCCTCGAATTGCGAGTTCTCGTCCTCGGCGGTCCAAATCCTGACGCAGCGGATCATGGCGTCTCCTCCTTGAGGCTTAACCGAACAGCACGATGAACAGGGCGATGGTGAGGACGCTCAACAGGCTGGAGAACAGCAGGTAGGACGCCTGCTCCTGCTTGTCGGCCTCGTAGCGCATGGCGAGGGTGATCTGCATCGGCCCCGCCGGCAGCGCCAGGGCGAGCACGCTGGCCTTCACCAGGCCGCCATTCACGCCTAACGCGCGCAGCGCGACGAACGTGATCCCAGGGATCAGCATGTTGCGCGCAAAGGTCAGCAGGGACGCGGGCCAGGACAGGGCGGGCTTCTGCCCTTGCAGCACCAGGCCGCTGGCGAACAGCGACACGCCGCCCACCGAGCTTGCGAGCAGGCGGAAGCCGTCCAGCGCCAGGCTGGGCACCTTCAGGCCGCTGAACACGGCCACCAAGCCCACCACGGGCGCCACGACGATCGGCTGCAGCAGCGCCTTGCCCAGCACCGAAAGGACGCCCGGGGCGCCGTCCCCGCCCTTGTTCCCGTCCAGTTCGATCAGCAGCAGGGTGGCGGGCACGATGACGATGTTGATCACGCACGCGCCCACGGCGACCACGATCACCGCCTGCTGCCCGAGCAGCGGCGACAGGATCGGGATGCCGGTGAACGGGATGGCCGGCAGGCCGTAGCCCATCGCGCGCAAGGCCGCGACGCCCAGCGACCGGTGCAGCACGTGCCGCATGACCAAGCACGTGCCCGCGAACGGCACTGCCATGCCGGCCAGCAGCACCAACGCGAGCGGCCATTGCTGCAGCAAGGTGTCCCGCGGCGTGGAAACGGTGCCGACGAACAAGGCGGCCGGCAGCGCGTAGTGCAGCACCACCATGTTGAGCGCGGTCGCGACCTTCTGATCCGCGTCGTGGAGCCAGCCGGCCAGCGCGCCGAACAGCAGCGTCACCACCACCGGCAGCAGGGCGCCGACAACCGTGTCGATCATGGCGGGCGGCCCATCAAAGGCACGGCCCCGCCCCGCGCCGGCCGCCCGGACACGGCCGGCGCAACCGTCAGCCTTGGACGGGGCAGGTCCACTGCCCGCGCGCTAGTACACGCGCTCGCCCTTGGCGTCCTTGCCGCTTCCGACGGACGGGGGGGCGGCGTGCACGCCCGTGGCGGATTTCATGTATTCCGTCTCGATGTCCGCCCAGTCCTTCAAGCCGACTGCCTGCTCGTATTGCTCGAAGTTCAAGCCCTTCTCCGCGACCGGGTAGCGGCCGGCCTTGATGTCCTGCAGCGCGCCTTGCAGCGCCTTGGCCACCACGAAGATCAGGCTGGTGGGGTAGAACACTATGGAGAAGCCCAGCTTGTGGATCTCGTCCAGCGGCAGCAGCGGCGTCTTGCCGCCGCCCTCCAGCATGTTCAGCACCAGCGGCTTGCCGCGGAAGGCGCTGGCGATGCGCTCCACCTCCTCCTTGCTCTGCGGCGCTTCCACGAACAGCGCGTCCGCGCCGGCCTCGAAATACGCTTCGCCCCGGCGCAGCGCCTCATCCAGCCCCAGTGGAGCACGTGCGTCCGTGCGCGCCATGACGAACAGCCCATCCTGGCGCGTGCCGACGGCGGCCCGGATCTTGTCCTCCATCAGCTCGGACGGGATCACCTGCTTGCCCGCCATGTGGCCGCAGCGCTTGGGGGCGAGCTGGTCCTCGATGAAGATCGCGGAAACGCCCATGGCCTCATACGTCCGCACGACATGCGCCACGTTCTTCACGTCGCCGTAGCAGTCGTCGCAGTCCACCATGACCGGCAAGCTGGCGGCGTCCAGCACCTCGCGCACGGTTTGCGACAGCTCGCCGAACTGCGCGAGGTCGATGTCGGGCAACCCGAACCGGGCGCCGACCACGGAAAAGCCGCCGACCTGGAAGGCGCGGAACCCGGCCTGCTGAATGAGCTTGGCCGTCAGCCCATCGTGCGCGGAGGGCAGCAGGATCAGCTCCCCCGTGTCCAACACCTCGCGCCAGGTCTGCCGCTTGCTCAGGGCCATGCCGATCTCCTCAGTTTTTCAAAGGAAGCGCTTGCAGCCGTCCAGTCTTCGCACCGCGCGGCACGCTGGCCATTCCGCGGTGCAACATGAGCCTCGAAAGCTGGCCGCGCCGTGCGGTTCCGCAGACTGGACAGCCCGTTCCTGGGGGCGCCACCCACATTATCGTGAAAGACGCGGCCATCAGATCGGCGTGTGTCCGAAATACGGACATGCCTTTCGCAGTTGCGAGACTGGCAGAGCAGCGCGTGACGGAAGAAGCACCCGGCGCCGACCTGAACCAAATCCTCCCCCTCGATTTCCATGCCATCGACCTCCGAACGTCCAAGGACCTGGATTTGGAGCCGGACATGGACTGAGTGGAAGAAGCAGCCATGGAGGGTCCGACGGGGGTGTTCTCTGCGCAATGCGGAGCGTTGGCGCGTGGCAAGGAGGTGGCGCAGGACGGGGCACGGTCGTCCGAGGCTGACGTGGAGAAGCTGCACGCGAACGTGCTGTGGCGAGCCCGCGTGCGAATCTCCATGGACGGGCGGGGTCGCTGGATGGACAATGTGCTCAGCGAGCGCCTATGGCGCAGCCTGAAGTAATGAGTGCGTCTGCCTGCACGCCCTTGAGACCGGCTCCGCGCTGCGGACGGTCCTTTCGAGTTGGACCAGCTACTACAACGTCCGGCGCCCTCACTCCATCTTGGCCGGGCGGTCACCTGGCGAGACCTACGGGGCAAGCGGGATGGACAGGGCGAAACTGGCCGCCTGACAACAACCAGGGCCGAGCTCAACCAGGCCGCCAAGCCGTCTCAAGAGGCGGAACCACCGCAGTGGGAAGGAGACGCAAGATGTCTGGATCGCCGTTGCTGAAGCCGAGCCCTTCTTATGACGGGGGGGCCGCGCCAGACGCCTTCTGGCCACGTGGCTGGTGGAAGGTCGTGGACTACAAGGTCGGCATCGTGCCGCTCCCGGTGTTCGTGCTGCTGCTGGCGCTCATCACTGGCTTCACGCTGACCGGGAAGGTGCCGTCCGACATCCTGATGGCCACCGTGTTGCTTGCCATGGGCGGGTTCACTTGTGCTGAGATCGGAAAGCGATTGCCGGTGCTGCGCAACATCGGCGCGGCGGCGATCCTGGCCACCTTCATTCCCTCGGCGCTCGCCTACTACAAGCTCCTGCCGGCCTCGATCATCACTTCGGTGACGGAGTTCACGAAGGTCAGCAACTTCCTTTACCTGTTCATCGCCTCGATCATCGTCGGCAGTATCCTGGGCATGGACCGGCGGGTTCTGATCCAGGGCTTCCTCAAGATCTTCGTGCCGCTCGCCATCGGCTCGATCGTTGCCGGCGCGGTCGGCACGGCGGTCGGCGTGGCGATGGGCATGAGCGCCCATCACACCTTCTTCTTCGTGGTCGCGCCGATCATGGCCGGCGGCGTGGGCGAGGGTGCGATCCCGCTGTCGATCGGCTACTCCACCCTTCTGGGTCAGCCTCAAGGAGAGTTGTTCGCCCAGGTTCTGCCGCCGGTGATGATGGGCAGCCTCACAGCCATCGTGCTCGCGGGCACCCTGAACTACGTCGGCAAGCGCTACCCGCACCTGACTGGCGAGGGCAGGCTGCAGCCGTCGAGCGAAGGCGAGGCAGTGCTGGAGCGCGACGACAACGTGGTCCGCTTGGTGGACATGCACACCATCGGAGCGGCGCTGGTCACGGCCGTGACGCTCTACCTCATTGGCGTGCTTGGCCAAAGCTTGCTGGACTTCCCGGCGCCGGTCACGATGCTGTTCCTGGCCGTGGTGCTGAAGCTGACACAGGCGGTCTCGCCCACGCTGCAGCAGGGTGCCTACCAGATCTACCGCTTCTTCTCCGTGGTGGTGACATACCCTTTGCTGTTCGCCATCGGGATTGCGTTGACGCCCTGGGACAAGCTGATCGCCGCGTTCCACTACGCCAACGTCGTGACAATCGTCTCCACCGTGGTGACGCTGATGGCAACGGGCTTCGTGGTGGGGCGGTTGATGGGCATGTACCCGATTGAGTGCGCGGTGGTGAACGCTTGCCACAGTGGACAGGGGGGCACCGGCGACGTGGCGATCCTCACGGCCGCGAACCGAATGGCGCTGATGCCCTTTGCCCAGATCGCAACCCGGATCGGTGGCGCGATCACTGTCACCGCAGTGCTGATCGTGCTGTCCCGCTTCACGTAACGGCAACTTGAAAAGGCATATGGAAATGGAGCGCACCTCCGACGGCCAAGTTCCTGCAACGCTGATCATGGGCGATGGGATCGGCCCGGAAGTGACGGAGTCGGTGGTCCAAGTGCTCGATGCGCTGGGCAGTCCGTTTGCTTGGGACGTGCAGCATGGCGGGCTCGCGGCGATTGACAGGTCCGGCGACCCGCTTCCTGGGGCGACGCTGGAAAGCATCCGGCGCACCCGCCTGGCCCTGAAAGGGCCGCTCACCACGCCCGTAGGCGGCGGGTTCCGGTCGGTGAACGTGCGGCTTCGGGAGGAATTCCACCTTTATGCCAACCTCCGTCCTGCCCGAACCATGATTCCCGGCGGGCGCTACGAAGACATCGACTTGGTCATCGTGCGCGAAAACCTGGAAGGATTGTACGTTGCCTTCGAGCACTACATCCCGGTCGGCGATGACCCGCACGCGGTGGCCATCTCGTCCGGCGTGAACACACGGGAGGGTTCACGCCGGATCGTGGAATTTGCCTTCGACTACGCGGTGCGCAACGGGCGCAAGAAAGTGACCATTGTCCACAAAGCCAACGTGCTCAAGGCACTGACAGGCGTGTTTCTGGACACGGCGCGTGAGGTGGCCAAAAACTACGAAGGCCGCGTGGCGGTTGACGACCGCATCGTCGATGCCTGCGCAATGCAGTTGGTGCTCAACCCGTGGCAGTTCGACGTGATCGTGACGACCAACCTGTTCGGGGACATCCTGTCCGACCAGGCGGCTGGGCTTGTGGGAGGCCTGGGCATGGCGCCTGGTGCGAATGTCGGGCTGCATGCAGCGATCTTCGAGGCGGTGCACGGGTCGGCGCCGGACATCGCTGGAAAGGGAATCGCCAATCCGACCTCACTGCTGATGGCAGCCGGGCTCATGCTGGAGCACGCCGGTTTCATGGAGCTCAGGCAGCGTTTGGAAAAGGGCATCGACCACGTGTTCAACACCGGCAAGCTTCGCACCGGCGACCTGGGGGGCAAGGCCTCCACACAGGAGTTCACGCAGGCTCTCATCCAGCGCGTTTCCGGCTGACCAGATGGACCCTTATCCGCTCCGTAAATCTTTGTAGAAGAGGCCCACTGCCATGAAGATGATCGGGCAAGACAGCCTGAAGACCCGCCGGACGCTCACGGCGGGCGGCCGGGACTACGAGTACTACTCCGTGCCGGAGGCTGCCAAGGTGCTGGGCGAGCCGGCGGACCGCCTGCCGGTCAGCCTCAAGATCCTGCTGGAGAACGTGCTGCGCTTCGAGAACGGCGGCAGCTACACCGTGGGTGACGCGCGTGCGCTGGCCGAATGGGCACGCACCGGCAGCAGCACGCGCGAGGTGCCGTTCCGCCCGGCGCGCATCCTGATGCAGGACTTCACCGGCGTGCCCGGCGTGGTGGACCTCGCCGCCATGCGCGACGGGATCACCAGGCTTGGCGGCCGGCCGGACCAGGTGAACCCGCTGATCCAGGTAGACCTCGTGATCGACCACTCGGTCATGGTGGACTACTCGGGCACGCCGGACGCGCTGCACCAGAACATGGATGCGGAGTTCAGCCGCAACGGGGAACGCTACAGCTTCCTGCGCTGGGGCCAGACGGCGTTCCAGAACTTCCGGGTGGTGCCGCCGGGCGCCGGCATCTGCCACCAGGTCAACGTCGAGTACCTCGCGCAGACCGTGTGGACGGCGGAGGTCGAGGGCAAGACCTTTGCCTACCCGGACACGCTGTTCGGCACCGACAGCCACACCACCATGGCCAACGGCATCGGCGTGCTCGGCTGGGGCGTGGGCGGCATCGAGGCGGAGGCGGCGCTGCTCGGCCAGCCCATCGCCATGCTGATCCCCGACGTGATCGGCTTCCGCCTGACCGGCGAGCTGCCGGAGGGTTCGACGGCGACCGACCTCGCGCTGCAGGCGACGCAGGTGCTGCGCAAGAAGGGCGTGGTCGGCAAGTTCGTGGAGTTCTTCGGGCCGGGCCTCGCCAACCTTTCGGTGTCCACCCGGCTGACCATCGCCAACATGGCCCCGGAATACGGTGCGACCTGCGGCATCTTCCCGGTGGACAGCACGACGCTCGACTACCTGCGCCTGACCGGGCGGGACGAGGCGCGCATCGCGCTGGTCGAGGCCTACAGCAAGGCGCAGGGCCTGTGGGTGGACGCCGACACGCCGGACGCGGTTTACACCGACGTCATCGAGCTGGACCTGTCCACGGTGATGCCGAGCATCGCAGGACCCAAGCGCCCGCAGGACCGCGTGCTGCTGAAGGACGCTTCCGCCGCGTTCCGCGCCGATCTCACCAAGGGCCTGGGCGTGCCGGCGAACGACGCCGACCGCAGCGTCGCGGTGGCGGGCAAGAACTACGAGATCACCCATGGCGACGTGGTGATCGCGGCGATCACGAGCTGCACCAACACCAGCAACCCCTACGTGATGCTGGGCGCCGGGCTGCTGGCCAAGAAGGCGCGGGCCAAGGGCCTGCGGCCGAAGCCCTGGGTCAAGACCTCGCTCGCGCCCGGCAGCCAGGTGGTGACGGAGTACCTGGACAAGGCCGGGCTGAGCGACGAGCTGGACGCGCTGGGGTTCCAGCTCGTGGGCTACGGCTGCACCACCTGCATCGGCAACTCCGGCCCGCTGGACGAGGCGGTGGCGGACGCCATCGAGGCCAACAAGCTGGTGGCGGTGTCGGTGCTGTCGGGCAACCGGAACTTCGAGGGCCGGGTGCATCCGAACGTGCGGGCCAACTATCTCGCAAGCCCGCCGCTGGTGGTGGCCTACGCCCTGCTCGGCACCATGAACCAGGACATCACCACGGCGCCGCTCGGCACCGGAGCCGACGGGCAGCCGGTGTTCCTCCGGGACGTCTGGCCCAGCAACAAGGAGATCCTGGACACGGTGCGGGCCAGCCTGTCGCGCGAGCAGTTCATCCGGCGCTACGGCGAGATCTTCCAGGGCACCAAGGAGTGGCAGGCCATCGCGGTCGATGCCAGCAGCCAAACCTATCACTGGAACAGCGGCTCCACCTACGTGCAGAACCCGCCGTACTTCGAGGGCATCACCATGACGCCCGGCGAGGTCACGGACATCGTGGGCGCCCGGGTGCTCGCGATGTTCGGCGACAACATCACCACCGACCACATCAGCCCGGCCGGCAACATAAAAAAGGCGTCGCCGGCTGGCGAGTACCTGGGCGAGCGCCAGGTGATGCAGCGCGACTTCAACAGCTACGGCTCGCGCCGCGGCAACCACGAGGTCATGATGCGGGGCACCTTTGCCAACATCCGCATCAAGAACGAGATGGTCGCGGGCGTGGAAGGCGGCTGGACCCGGCACCAGCCGTCTGGCGAGCAGATGCCGATCTACGACGCGGCGGAGCGCTACAAGCGGGACGGCGTGCCGCTGGTGGTGTTCGGCGGCAAGGAGTACGGCATGGGGTCGTCTCGCGACTGGGCGGCCAAGGGCACGGCGCTGCTGGGCATCAAGGCCGTGATCGTGGAAAGCTTCGAGCGCATCCACCGCTCCAACCTGGTCGGCATGGGCGTCCTGCCGCTGACCTTCAAGGACGGCGCCACCCGGCAGTCCCTGGGGCTGACCGGCAGCGAGACCATCGACATCCTGGGGCTGGCGGAGCTGCGCGCCGGCATGGATTTGCGCGTGCTGATCCACCGCGCGCCGGGCCGCACGGACGCGCTGACGGTGCGCTGCCGCGTCGATACCGACGACGAGGTGGAATACTACCGCAACGGCGGCATCCTGCACTACGTGCTGCGGGAAATGGCCCGCGCCGCGT
>CALMAB010000314.1 GCA_937858325.1 uncultured Acetobacteraceae bacterium | reverse complement strand
CTCCCCGCCCTACGCCCGCGCTTGTCCCCCCGCCGGATCCCGCGTCGAGCAGACGGGCGGCCCGGCGTTCCAGTACCTCGGCGCCAGCCCTGCCAACCCCGAGCTGTGCCGCATACGCATCGGCTCTGACACGGTTGAGGCCTGGCAGGCGATCTGGCTGACGGCCTGGCCCGGCGCGGAAGCGGCGCGCCCGTTGCTCAAGCAGGTGATCGAGGGCCGCACCGGCACCGTGGTCGGCTTGGACGTGCGCATGATGCCGGGTTCGCAGTGGCACGACCTGATGCGCAACGAGGGGATCGAGGACATCAACCTGCTCGGCAAGACCTATCACGCGGTCAAGATCTCGCATTACCGCGAGGGGTTCGAGGGCAACATCTACCGTTCCGTCTCGACCGTGTGGAAGGACATTCCGACCGGGATGATCCTTTACGGGACGTATAACCACATCGCCGGGCGGCCGGAGCTGGACGGCACGTTGACCCCGACCGCGATCATTCCCGCGCAATAGCCGGGGCGCGGCTCACAACCCAAGCTCGTCGAGGGCCTGGTGGGCCGCGCGCCGCAGCGCCTGTTCAAGGACGGCGAGGAAATCCCCCCCGTTGGTTTCCGTGGTCCAAGGGTCCATGGTGGTGGAGATCAGGAAATCGACCCCTTGGTCCGGCGCCGGCCGCACGCCCATGCGGGCGCAAAAGGCGTTGACGAAGCGATGGCCATAAACCGCCGGGTCGAAGCGGGAGCTGGTGAGCATCAGGTCGATGCCGCCGAAGTCCGCCCGCGGCTCGATCATGCTGCACAAGGAGAACACCCGCTCGTTGAACAGGTTGGCCTGGGCGAGGTCGGTGTTCATGCCCTCGGCGGTGCGGAAGTTCAGCGCAAAGGCGAGGATCACCTGGTCGGAGCCGAGCTGGCTGAACAGGTCCTGCGCCGCCGCGTCCTCCTCCAGCAGGCGGCTCAGCGCCGCGTTGTCCAGATCGACGAAGCGCCGGATCATGGCCTGCTCCGCCGCCAGTTCCTCCGACCGGGCGTGGGCGCGCTCAGCCGGCGTGCGGTTGAACAGGGTCACGGCGAAGCGCGGGTCGTCCAGCGTGCGCAACCGGGCGAACATGCGCTTCGAGGTCCACATGCACTGTCCCAGGATGCGGCCATAGCCGCTGCGGTCCGGCCGGATCACCCGGTGGGCGAGCCACACCGCGGCGGCGGCTGCGCCGGGCTTGCTGCCCTCCACGCCATACACGCCGACCGTCGGCTCCGCCTGGCTGTGGAACACCACCGGGGCGCGGAGCGAAATCGCGTCGCGGATCGCGGCATTGCGGTAGCACAGCGCTCCGGCGGGGTAGGGGACGTAGCCGCCCTTGTGCGGATCAACCGTGATGCTGTCCGCCTGGCCGAGCGCGGCGTATTGCTCCTGGGCGTAGGCGCTCATCGCCGCCGCCGGGATCTGCTTGCGGCAATCGCGCTCGTGCTCATCGCGCAGCATGGTGCGGAAGTAGCCGCCCCAGGCCGCATCGGCGTGTATCGCGAAGTTGATGCCCCGGGCGCGGTAGCGGCCCCGCAGCGCCAAGAGGCCCGCCAGCGGATCGACCGCGCTTTCCTCCGTGCTGCCGATCACGGCGACCACCGCGAGCAAGGGAATGCGGCGGCGCAGCAGGATGTCCAGGGTGGTCTCGACCTGTTCCAAGTCGAGCCGGGCGTCGTTGTCCACCCGCTGCACCAAAAGCGAGTTCTGTCCCAAGCCCAGCAGGGTCGCCGCCTTGGGCCAGGAATAGTGCCCGGTGGCCGGCGCCAGGAACACCGGCGCTTCCGGCACGTCCGTCATGAAGTTGCGGTAGAAGCCCATCAACCCCGTATTCTGCACGGCATAGGGCACCAGCGCCTCGGTCAAGGTTTCCGGCGTGATGCCGAGCGCCGCCACCGCCGCCGGCAGCCCGGCCACCACGTCGATGTCCAGGTTGAGCAGCGTCCAGGTGTCCAGGTCCAGCAGCCGCTCGCGGCCTCCGCCCCAAAGCGGCACCTTGAGCGTCCGTGCGGCGGCGAGCGCCGGCACCGCCCGGATCGCGGCGCGCAGCCCCACGGCGGCGAACTTCAGGTTCCGCGCGGCCCACAACGCCTCGATGTGCGCCACCGTGCCGCCGCAGGTGATGTGCCCCCACGGCACGACCTGGTCCGCCGCCGGCGGCTGCCCGTCCGGCGGCACGGTGTAGCCCAGCATCCGGCACAGGTCGTTGCCCGCCTCGATCTCCAACCGCGTGGTGACGGGGGACGCCTCGGCCGCGACGTTGTTCTGGTTGTAAAGCAGGCCGGCGAACAGCCCCACGGTCGCCGGCATTGCCTGGTCCCACAGCATGTGGCCCTGGTAGCGCATGCTGGCGAAGGGCGCGGACATCCGCAGCTTCTCCAGCAGCTTCGCGGTTTCCGTGCGCAGCCGCTCCACCCCTTGCTGGAACTCGGGCGACCGGCGCAGCGCCGGGGTGATGTGCGTCGGGTCCTCCGGATGGAACGCCCGGCGGAACTCGGCATGGCTGTCCATGGCGGCGCCGATCAGCTCGCGCAGCAGTTCCAGGTTCTCCGCCTGCGGGCCGAGGAACCAGGCTTCCGGAATGCCGGCGCCGGCGCCCTCCAGCCCGAGCGGCGCCCGTAGCTCCTGGTCCCACGCCGCCCGGGCGTGCGCGCGCCGCCCGGCGAGCGGACGCGGGGTTTCGGCGGCTGGCTGCTGGATCGGGAGGGTCAAGGCTGCGGCGCTCCTAAAAGGGGCTGTCAAGGACGGGGCTTGGCCCCGGGCGACGTCGGTCCGCCCGGGCGCAAGGTCCCGCAAGGGCAATTCATGAAAGCATGTCGTGCCGGATCACGCGAAGGATGCACGCTCGGCTGCAACGGCAGAATGGCGGCAAAACAGTCGGGTCGCGTGGATTTCGATGCAACTTCCTTATGGACACGAAGCCGTGATGCGCCCTTCTCAGCTTGGCCGTCGGGCGTTCCGCACCTTGCGGTGTTGACCGGGCGACAAAGTTGCCACGGGCGGCAGAGGAAAACCACATTGACGCTGAACCAACCCTGCGACGCGCCAGCCTTCTGGCGCCGATGGCGCTCGCCGCAACCACCTT
The DNA here is from genome assembly GCA_937858325.1 of uncultured Acetobacteraceae bacterium. Taxonomy (GTDB): domain Bacteria; phylum Pseudomonadota; class Alphaproteobacteria; order Acetobacterales; family Acetobacteraceae; genus CAHJXG01. The sequence goes on along the minus strand of CALMAB010000314.1, from coordinate 1,425 downwards.
GTGCGCAATGGCGCAAGCGGCCAACACGAAAAGCCATGACAGCAGCAAGCCGAGCTTTTGGCAGCACCCGCCGCCGGATTGGTTCCTGGGCGTCGAGCGGGCTGCCACGTCCTCCTGCACGCTCGACGCCTGCGGCGATCCCTTGGCCGGGCGCGTGTTCCGCCGCGCCCTGGCCGAGCGTTCCGCGCGCTGCCCTCTCGCCGCCGAGGCGCAGTCCCGCTTCCAGCAGCGCACGCGAACCCAGCAGGAAAGGTCGCGGCGGATGGTTGCGGAGATGATCGAGACCTGCGGCGACCTGCCGGCGGAGGCGGTCATCGCTGCGCCTTGCGACGCCCCCGAGATCGCGCCCTGACCCCACGCACCCCGCAGCCGGCCGGGCTGGGCCGGGTTGTCGCCCTGCGGCGCTACCCCGTGAAGTCGATGCGGGCGGAACCGCTGGACACGGCGGCGCTGCATTGGACCGGCCTGCATGGCGACCGGCAATACGCCTTTTGCCGCGCGGCTGACCGGTCAGACTTTCCTTGGCTGACGGGACGGCAGATCCCGGGATTGATGCTGCACGCGGCGCGCTATTCCGATCCCGGTGATCCCCGGCTCGCCCGGGTGCGCGTCACCGCCCCGGACGGCGCCGAGCACGCCATCGACGACCCTGGGTTGGCGCGGCGCCTGTCCGAGGCCGTGGACGGGCCGGTGCGGCTCCTGCGGCTCGGGCGCGGGGCGTTCGACGCCATGCCGGTGTCCGTCATCACCACCACGACTGGCCAGGCCGTCAGCCTGGCGCACGGCACGCCGGTGGCGCTCGACCGTTTCCGATCCAACCTGGTGATCGCCCCGGATGACCCGGCGGTGACGGAACGGGACTGGATGGGCCGTGCCCTGGCGTTCGGCGATGATCCCGACCCGCCGGTGCTGCGGCTCGATTGGCCGATCCCGCGCTGCGCCATGGTGGCCATCGATCCCGTGACCGCCGTCCGCGACGCGGGCGTGCTGCGGACGGTCGTGCAGCGATTCGGCAACGAGGTGGGCGCCTACTGCGCGGTGCAGGCACCAGGCCGCATCTGGGTCGGCGACCGCGTGCGCTTCGCCGAGCAATGGCAAGGCCGGGCAACCTGACCGGGCCGTGCCGCGGGCCGATGCGGCGGGGGAGGGCGGTGCATCAGCGCGGCATCTGATGTAAGTGATTGTTGCATGGCAGCAGACGATCAGGCGAGCGGGCGTGACCGCTACCACCACGGCAACCTGCGCGAGGCGCTGATCCAGGCGGCGCTGGCCATGATCGCCGAGCGCGGCCTGGCCGGCTTCGCCATCGCCGAGTTGGCCCGGGTCGTGGGCGTCAGCCCGGCAGCGCCCTACCGCCACTTCCGCGACCGGAACGCGGTCATCGCCGAGGTAGCGCGCCGCGGCTTCGAGTCGCTTGCGGCGGAC
>CALMAB010000313.1 GCA_937858325.1 uncultured Acetobacteraceae bacterium | reverse complement strand
GAGCATCCCCATTTCCGGCGCGCTGCCGCCCGGCTGCACGCCGCCCGCGCCGGACGCGTTGCCCGGCCGCGCCATCGACCGCTCGCCCCCGGTTTCCGCCTGGGTCTTCAGCTTCTCCGTTTCCGCCATGCCCGGCACGCTCTCGTTTGCTTCGCTCATGCCTGCTCCCTGTGATGCCATGCCAGCTTGGAGAACGCCGGCACCCCGGCCCGGATCGTTGCCGGTCGGCATCATCCCGTCGCGCCTTGCCGATGAGGACAAGGGCGCGCCCGTCCTGATGCCGGCGCAGTGGTCAGGGGCGGTTGCCCCCGTGCTGCGCCGCCCCGGCGACGGGCTGCTGCCAAGGCTCCCGCCGCGGCGTCCACAGCTCGTAATGCGGGACCAGGCCCGAAGGTGCGTCGTCGAGCGTGCCGAGCCGGACCTCGACCTCGTCATCCCCATCATGGGTGCCGAACAAGGACGAGCCGCAGGCCGGGCAGAAATGGCGGTGGTCGGTTGTCGCCGTCCAGCTTCTGGTTTCGCCCGTGACCGACACCCGGCCCGCATCCCAAACGGCAAAGGCCATGAAGGGGCCGCCTGTCTCCTTGCGGCACGTCAGGCAGTGGCACAGCCCCGTGCGGCGCGGTTCGCCCTGGACCTCGATCCTGACCTGGCCGCAGTTGCAGCCGCCCCGCCGCGTCGTATCCGTCATTGCGCGTCCTCCCATCGCTGCTTGGTTGAACCGTCAGGCCGCGTCCTGCAACGGTGTCACGGGAAACAAGCGGTCGGCGATGGCGTCGCGGGTGTCGGCGTCGTGCACGATGCCGAGAACCGCGACGCCCCTCGCCTTCGCCGCCCGGACCAGCCCGACCACGACGGCGCGGTTGGCGGCGTCGAGCGAGGCGGTCGGCTCGTCCAGCAGCAGGATCGGGTGTCGGCCCAGGAAGCCGCGGGCTAGGTTGACCCGCTGCTGCTCGCCCCCGGAGAAGGTGGCGGGCGGCAGGGCGTGCAGGCGCTCCGGCACATGCAATTGCAGCAGCATCGCCCGCGCGCCCGCCCGTGCCTCCTCCGTGCCGACGCCCCGCGCCGTCAGCGCCTCCGCCACGATGCACAGGGCGGAAACGCGGGGCACCACGCGCAGGAACTGGCTGACGTAGCCCAGCGTGTCCCGCCGCACTTCCAGCACCGTCCGCGGCCCGGCCGTCGCCAGGTCCAGCCAGGCGCCGCGGTGGCGGAGCAGGATGCTGCCGCTCTCAGCCCGGTAGTTGCCATATATGGTCCGCAGCAGGGTCGATTTCCCCGCGCCGGACGGCCCCGACAGCACCACGCACTCCCCCGCTCGCAGCGCCAGCGCAACCCCGTCCAGCACGGGGATGCGGACGCCGCCTTGCAGGTGCAGGGTGAACGACTTGCCCAGCCCCTCCGTCCGCAGCACGAGGTCCCCGGCGCTCATGCGTGCAGCACCGAACTCACCAGCAGCTGCGTGTAGGGGTGCTGCGGGTCGTCCAGCACCTGGTCGGTCAGCCCCGTCTCGACCACCCGCCCGGCCCGCATCACCACGATGCGCCTGGCGAGCAAACGCGCCACCGCGATGTCGTGCGTGACCAGCACCACCGCCACGCCCAGCCGCGCCACCAGCCCACGGATCAGGTCGAGCAGCCGGGCCTGCACCGACACGTCCAGCCCGCCGGTCGGCTCGTCCATGAACACCAGCCGCGGCTGCGTCACCAGCGTGCGCGCGATCTGCAGCCGTTGCAGCATCCCGCCGGAGAAGGTGCGCGGCAGGTCGTCCACCCGGTCGGCCGCGATCTCCACCTCCCGCAGCCAGTCGATGGCGGCCGCGCGGATGTCGCCGTAATGCCGCGCGCCCTGCGCCATCAGCCGCTCGCCCACGTTGCCGCCGGCGGACACGGCCATGCGCAGCGACTGCCGCGGGTCCTGGTGAACCGTGCCCCAGTCCGAGCGGTGCAGCGCGCGCAGCGCCGGGGCGGGCATCCGGTGCACGTCCTGCACGGCGCCATCCGGGCCGCGGTACGACACCGCCCCGGCGTCCGGGCACATGGCGCCCGACAGAGCGTGCAGCAGCGTCGTCTTGCCCGACCCGCTTTCTCCCACCACGGCCAGCACCTCGCCGGGGAACACCTCCGCGTCCACCCCGTCCAGCGCGTCGATGCGCCCGAACGACAGCCGCAGGCCGCGCGCCGACAGCAGCGCGTCCGGACTCATGCCGCCCCGGCGGGCTGCCGGCCCGCGCAGAAGTCCGTGTCGGAGCACACCCACATGCGCCCGCCACGGTCGTCGGTCACGACCTCGTCCAGGTAGCTGTCCCCGGCGCCGCACAGCGCGCAGGCGTGCGGCGCGCGGGTCAGGCGGAACGGGTGGTCCTCGAAGTCCAGCGGCTTGACGGAGGTATAGGGCGGGATGGCGTAGATCCGCTTTTCCCGCCCGGCGCCGAACAGTTGCAGCGCCGCCATGCCGTCCATCTTGGGCGTGTCAAAGGCCGGGATCGGCGAGGGCGACATCAAATGCCGCCCGTTCACCATCACCGGGTAATCGTAGCTGATGGTGACGGCGCCGATGCGGGCGATGTCCTCGTATAGCTTCACGTGCATCAGCCCGTATTCCGCCAGCGCGTGCATCCGCCGGGTTTCCGCGCGGCTGGGTTCCAGCTTGGACAGCGGCTCGGGCTGCGGCACCTGGTAGACGATGATCTGGTCCTCGCGGAGCAGGGTTTCCGGGATGCGGTGCCGGGTCTGGATCACGCTGGCGTCGGCCGTGCGCGTGGTGGTGGCGACGCCGGCGGTGCGGGCGAAGAAGCGGCGGATGGACACGGCGTTGGTGGTGTCGTCGGCGCCCTGGTCGATCACCTTGAGCACGTCCGCGCGGCCCAGGATGCTCGCCGTGACCTGGATGCCGCCGGTGCCCCAGCCGTAGGGCAGCGGCATCTCGCGCGAGCCGAACGGCACTTGGTGGCCGGGGATGGTCACCGCCTTCAACAGGGCGCGGCGGATCATGCGCTTGGTCTGCTCGTCCAAATAGGCGAAGTTGTAGCCGTTCATTCCGGCTCCTCCGCGCCGGTTCGGAGCCGCCGGATCGTTTCAAGCTCGCTCTGGAAATCGACGTAGTGCGGCAGCTTCAGGTGCTCGACGAAGCCGGTCGCCTCGATGTTGTCGCAGTGGGACAGCACGAACTCGACGTTTTGCGCCGGCGCCGTCACGTCCTCTCCCAGCTCCGCCGCCCGCATGGCGCGGTCCACCAGGGCCATGCCCATCGCCTTGCGCTCGCTGTGGCCGAAGCACAGGCCGTAGCCGCGGGTGAACTGCGGCGGGACCTCTTTGCTGCCGCGGAACTGGTTGACCATCTGGCACTCGGTCACGGTGATGTCGCCGATGTCGAGCGCGAAGCCCAGTTCCGGCACCTCCACCTCCACCGCGACCTCCCCCACGCGCAGCTCGCCGACGAACGGGTGCGCGCCGCCGTAGCCGCGCTGGCCGGAATAGCCGAGCGCCAGCAGGAAACCCTCGTCGCCGCGCGCCAGGGCTTGCAGGCGCACGTCGCGCCCGGCGGGAAAGGAAAGCGGCTCGCGCGTCAGGTCGCCGGGGCGGCGGTCATCACCCGCCTCCGGCTCAATCAGGCCCTCCTGGCCCAGCAGGTCCATCACGCCCGGCATCGGCTCGCCCGGCGGCGCGGTTCCGGCCTCAGCCACGGCGCCGTCGGGTTCGGCCAGGGCAAAATCGAGCAGCCGGTGCGTGTAGTCATAGGTGGGGCCGAGCACCTTGCCGCCCGGCATGTCCTTGAACACGGCGGACACCCGGCGGCGCACCGCCATCGCGCCGGTCTCCACCGGGCGCGTGTCGGCGAAGCGCGGCAGGGTGGTGCGGTAGGCCCGCAGCAGGAACGCCGCCTCGATCAGGTCGCCCTGCGCCTGCTTGACCGCGAGCGCCGCGAGGCCCGGGTCGTAGCACGCGCCCTCCGCCATCACCCGGTCCACGGCGCGGCCCAACTGTTCGGCGATCTGCGCGGTCGCGAGTTCCGGGACCGCCGGGTCGCCCCGGCGGTCCTCCGCCAGCCAGGCATGGGCGGCGTCAATGGCGCGCTCGCCGCCTTTGACCGCGACGTAGGCCATGGGGTCAGCCCTCCTCGATCCATACGCTGCGCGGCAGGGCGCAAAGGCGTTCGCCCGCGCACAGCACCAGGTCCACGCCGCAGGGATACCGGGCGTGGTTGGCCGCCCATTGCGCGGCAAAGTCATCGGGCAGGCCGTCCAAGCGCAACAGCGCCGGCGCGCGCAGCCCGGGGCCGGACAGGCGGTACGGCGTGCCCCGGCCCAAGGCCGGCACCTGCAGGATCAGCGTGGCCGACGCTTCCGGCGCCAGGTCGGTGCCGGGATGCAGGCCCGGCAC
>CALMAB010000312.1 GCA_937858325.1 uncultured Acetobacteraceae bacterium | reverse complement strand
CGCCCGCCTTGGCCGCGGCCAGCGTGGGCGTCGCCATGGGCGGGGGCACGGCGGCGGCGCTGGAAACGGCCAACGCGGCGCTGCTGCACGGGCGGGTTTCGGGCGTGGCCGAACTGGTGGGGCTGTCCCGCGCGACCCTGGCCAACATCAAGCAGAACGTGGCCGTGGCCGTGGGCCTCAAGCTGGTGTTTCTCGCGACTACCCTCGCCGGCGTGACGGGCCTGTGGCCGGCCATCCTCGCCGACACCGGGGCGACCGTGCTGGTCACGCTGAACGCGCTGCGCCTGCTGGGCTGGACGGGTCGGCCGGCCGCGGCGGAACCCGGCGGTAGCGCATCCCGTTCGCAACGCCATGCTGACGCGCACCGCCCTCGACCAGCTTGACCGCGACGACCCGCTCGCGCCGTTCCGCGGGCGCTTTGCCCTGCCGCCGGGGGTCGTTTATCTCGACGGCAACTCGCTCGGGCCGCTACCGCGCGCCACGCCGGGCCGTGTTGCGGAAGTCGTAGCGCGCGAGTGGGGAGAGGGGCTGATCCGAAGCTGGAACGACGCCGGCTGGATCGACCTGGCCGCCCGGGTGGCGGACAGCATCGCGCGGCTGGTCGGGGCGGCGCCGGGCAGCGTCGCCGTTGCGGACTCCACCTCCGTCAACCTGTTCAAGCTGCTGGGCGCCGCCCTGACGCTGCGGCCGGGGCGATGCGTGGTCGTGTCGGAGCGCGACAACTTCCCGACCGACCTGTATGTGGCGCAAGGGATGGCCGCCTTCCTCGGCGGGGAGCATAGGGTCCGGCTCGCGGAACCTGGCGCCGCCATCGACGCGACCGGCGACGACGCCGCCGTGGTTATGCTGAGCCACGTCAACTACCGGACCGGCGCGATGCACGACATGGCGGCCGTGACCCGTGCGGCGCAGGAGCGGGGCGCGCTCGTGCTGTGGGATCTGGCGCATTCGGCCGGCGCGGTGCCGGTGGACCTTTCGGCGGCGGACGCCGATTTTGCCGTGGGCTGCGGCTACAAGTTCCTCAACGGCGGACCCGGCGCGCCCGCCTTCCTGTACGCGGCGCCCCGCCTGCACGCCGGGCTGCGCTTCCCGATCACCGGATGGTTGGGCCATGCGGCGCCCTTCGCGTTCAAGACCGAGTACCGCGCGGCGTCCGGCCTGGCGCAGGCGGTGGTCGGCACGCCGCCGATCCTCAGCCTCGCGGCACTCGAAGTTGGGATTAGTCTGGCGCTTGAGGCGCCCCTGTCCGACGTGCGGGCCAAGTCGGCCCGGCAGGTCGCCCTGTTAGCGGCGCTGATCGAGCAGGCCGCGCCCGGCATATTCCGCCGGGTCACGCCGGACGACCCGGCGCGGCACGGGAGCCAGCTTTGCCTGTCGCACCCGGACGCTTATGCCATCATGCAGGCGCTGATCGACCGTGGCGTGATCGGCGATTTCCGCGCGCCCGACATCCTGCGCTTCGGCATCACCCCGCTCACGCTCAGCTACGCCGATCTATGGGACGCGGCGGCGACCCTCGGCGCCGTGATGGCCGAGGGCGCCTGGCGCGACCCGCGCTTCGCCGTGCGCGGGGCGGTGACGTAGCTGCCGACCGGGTCAATCCCCGCCCAGCACGCTTTCTGCGGGACGGGCCGCCGCGTCGGATGCGGGTGCGTTCGTGGACGCCGGCTTGGCCAGGAACTCCTTGTCGAGCGTGAAGGTGATGGGCCGGCGCTGCTTGCGCCCACGCTTGAGCAGCCCGCCCTTGGACGCCGCCGCGTACAGCGCCGTCTTGGCCAACAGCGACGGGCCGGACAGGGTGCGCGTCGGCTTGACCTTCAGCTTTTCCCGTAGAAGACCATTCGCGCCGTTGACGAACAGGCTGCGGCGGATGTCGGTCGTGAAGTACTCGATGGTCATGGACACGCTGAGTTCGTCGGCGTTCTCGATCCGGTGGGGCATGTTGAGCGGCCACTGCGCCATTTCGCCGGGCCGCAGGTCGATGCACTGGGCGTACTCTTCGTACCACTTCTCGTACTTGATGCCGGTCTCGTTGTTGTAGAGGATCACGTTCTCCAGGGTTTCCGGCGTCAGGAACGGCGGCTCTTTGGGGTAAAGGAACACGCGCTTGCTGCCGGCGATCTGCCACAGCGTTTGGCCGGCCGTGTCGAAGTGATAATACACCTGGGCGCGCGGCGAGGAGATCAGGATGCCGTTGATCTGCTTGAACGTCTTGAACCCGGGAATGCGCCCTTCAAGCTCCCCAAAGATCTCGTCCAGCAGCTTGCCATACTGCGGGTCGATCTCGTTCACGCGGAGCAGGTTGAGCCAAATCCGGCCGGCGGCGATGGCGTCCATGACCTCCATACCGCTGAGCTTGCCCATCTCCCCTTCGCGCCACAGCTTGCGCTCGTTCGGGCGTCCGGTCTCGATCAGCATGTAGTTCGACTTCGGCGCGGCCTCGATCAGCCGGGCCAGCGCCGGGCGGCTGAACAGCTCGTGCTGGTGCAGCC
>CALMAB010000311.1 GCA_937858325.1 uncultured Acetobacteraceae bacterium | reverse complement strand
CTACTCAACATGAGGCCGGCCCCGGTCGCCGCCAGCCCGCCCAGCACCAGCGCGCCCTCCCCCCCGATCACCACAAGGCCCAACTGCGCCGGCACCGCCACGCACAGCGCGGTCAGCAGCAAGGGTGCTGCCCGGCTCAGCGTGTTGCGCCAGGAGAACCAGCTCCCGAACGCCCCGGTCCAGACCAACTGGAAGAAGGTCTGGGGCGAACGGCCCAGCGCCAGCAGGAACACGCAGAACAAGCCCGCCGCCGCCAGGATGGCCAGCACCGGCACCAGCCCCGCTTCCAGCGCCTGCCGCAGCCGGAAGGTGCGGTCGGCCCTGGGCCGCGGCGCGGCGGTGGCCGCTGCTGCCCCGGTCGCGCTCAGGCGAGCGAGCCTTTCACGCCCTCGGCCAGCCAGTTCATCGACTCAAGCTCGATGGCGGTTTCCGGATACGCGGACCCGGCGGCGACCACCTGCTTGCCCGTGTTGTCCAGCAGCGGGCCTTTGAACACGGCGAAGCCGCCCTTCATGATCTCGGCCTTTGTCGCGTCGGCCCGCTTGCGCGCGGCCTCGCTGACCGCCGGGCCGTAGGGAGACATCTTGACGAACCCTTCCGCCAGCCCGCCGCGGGTGAAGTTCGGCAGCGTTTCGCCGGCCTGCATCTTGGCCGCATACATCTTGTAAACCTGCGCCCAGTTCCACTCGGCGCCGGTGAGATACCCCTTGGGCGCCAGGGCGGACTGGTTGGCGTGGTAGCCGCAGGTAAAGGCGCCGCGGCCTTCCGCCGTCTGCACCACCACCTTCGGCCCATCGACATGGCAGGTGATCACGTCCGCCCCGCCGTCGATCAGCGCGTTGGTGGCTTCTGCCTCCTTTACGGGCATCGACCAGTCGCCGGTGAACACCACCGCCACCGTGATGGACGGATCGACCGAGCGCGCACCCAGCGCGAAGCTGTTGACGTTGATCAGCACCTGCGGGATCGGCTTGGCCGCCACGAAGCCGAGCCTTTTGGACTTGCTGGCATGGGCGGCGACGATGCCGTTGAGGTACTGCCCCATGCCGATGTAGCCGAAATACGACCCGGTGTTCATCGGGTGCTTGGCTTTGTCCCACAGGCCGCCGCAATGCCGGAACTGCACGCCGGGTTCCCCCGCCGCCACGCGCAGCATGTAGGGGTCGAAGTAGCCGAAGCTCGTGGGGAACAGCAGCGCCGCCTCGTCGAGCTTGATCATGCTCTGCATGGTCTTCACGACGTCGTCGGTTTCGGGGACGCGCTCCTCTTCCAGCACGGTGACGCCGGGCATGGACTTGATGGCGGCGGCGCCCTCCGCGTGGGCCTGGTTGTAGCCGTAATCGTCCTTCGGCCCGACGTAGATGAAGCCGACCGTGAGCGGCTTCGGCGCCGCGCGCGCCATACGTCCGGACGCCAGCAGGCCGGCGCCGGCGCCCAACCCGGCGACCACGCGCCGGCGGGTCGGACCGTGGGTGTTCATCATCAGGCAACCTCCCTCAGCACGGCTCGGCCCATGCAGGCTGCGTGCCAAGGAGGAGTTCAGAACTTCGCCATAGCCTGGCCGACTTGGGCCAGGAAGCGCGCCCGGGTTTCCGTTGTCGAGACGTTCATCGCGTAGTGCCCGAGGAACGCGACCGGCGTCGCCATGCCGGCGCTGTGGCGCAGATAGCGGCACACCAGCTTGCGCGGATAGTCGCCCATCAGCCGCGCCCGCCACCGGGTCTGCCCATAGGTCACGACGCCGCCGAGCTTCTGCAGGTGCGTGAGGCCGCCCCGCACCCGGCCGTCGGGCTGGATGTGCAGCGACACGCCGGGGAGCATCACCCGGTCGATCCAGCCCTTGAGGATGGCCGGCGGGCCGAAGCTCCAGGCAGGGAAGCACAGCACCAGCCCCTGCGCCGCCCGTAGCCGCGCGACCTTGTTGGCCACAGGCGCGATGTTGGCGGGGATGTCGTGGTAGCCCATCCGCTCGGCGCGCGACATCACGGGGTTGAACCCTTCGGCGTTCAGGTCCAGCAGATCGATCTCGTGCCGCGGCGCCAGGGAAGCCGCGATCCGGTCGCGGAGCGCGGCGTTGAAGCTTGTCTCGACCGGGTGGGCATACACCAGCAGCACGCGCATCTTCGCCAACACTCTCCCTTGGTTGCCGTGCCCTGGCATGGCATGTGCCAGTGTTTGGCAGCTCACGGCAGCGATGCCGAGTCCGGTTCGAGTTGTATCGACGGGCAGAACAAGATGTCGCGTCGGCCACGGCCGGCGCTGGGCCGGTGACAGGACGCAGTCTTCTCGAAACCTTTATCGGCCTTGGCCCGTGCAGAACCGGTCTTGCGTCGAAAAACCCAAGGTTGTGTAAATATTTAGATTACAATCAGTGAGCATTGTGGACGCGGCAGGGCTGATATATGGCTGAGGGATAAGCCATCTCCGCAATCTTGAGTTTACCAGAAGCCGAAGAGGCTCTTGTCACATTGGGGATGGGCCACGAGCCATGACGATGCCGACGGTGCGAACGATTGCGGGGTGGGGACCACCGCTGGAACAGCCAATCGGGCCACGGGCATGGCCGTGACGGCGCAAGCGGAAACGGGCCGACACCTCATGCTGCACGCCGGCCTGCCGAAGACCGGCACTTCAGCGTTGCAGCGCGCGCTTTGGAGCCATCGAGGCGCACTTGCCCGTCGTGGCGTGCTGTATCCCGACGATGTTGTTCTCTACAGGCACCAGTCCTTTCTGAACGCCTTGATCGGGGGTGTTCCGTTCGAGCCGCCATGGCGCGTGACGGGCGAGTATGCCCGCCACAACGTCGTGCTTTCAAGCGAAGGCCTGTCGAACCACTTCGATGACATCCCCGAAGCGGGACATGCGGTTCTTCGCGAGCTCGGCGCGGAGTTCGGTTACCGGACCATCTATCTGGCGACGCGCGACCCGCAGGCGTGGACCCTGTCGTACTACAAGCAGTGCCTAGTCAATCCACGCATTCCGACCATGCCTGTTTACGCCACCACCGCGCGTTACGATGAATTCACGCGCCTGCCCCGTGTCCGGCGCCTCGCCGATGCCGAAACGCTGCTCGATGACATGCAGCGCGCGACGGGGTTCGACGTCGTTCGCATCGACTATGATGCCGCGGGGATCGGAAGGTTGTACCAGGATCTGGCGGGTTGCGAGCCTCCGGCTGACCTCCATGCGCGCGTGAACGCAAGCCTGTCCGATGCCGCCGCGGAGGTTGCGCGGCGCATCAACGAGCGGTTCGGCGACGTGCCATGGCGTGCCAACGTCATCACCTTGCTTCGCGGCGCGGTGACCGCGCACTCCGAGTCGGAGACAGACGCGCACGAACCGCCGCCCCTTGCCCCGGAAGACCTCGCATTCCTGCGGTGGGGAGGAAGCAACCCACCCCTGAGCTTCGATCCAGCCGAAACCGACGCGATCATTGCGCGGATGCGTGAACGGCTCGCAGTCCATCCCAAGCCAGGGGCCATGAGGAGGTGCGGGATGCCCGCGACGGAGTAGCGCGGGCGGGCCAGCCTCGGCGCCGCGCACGCGCGCACGGCTGCAAAGAACCCCGCGCATCCTTTGTCAGGCAGAAGTGGTTTGCATGCTCCATAATCTCCGTCACGCTTTCCAGAGCATCATCCATTCCGCTCAGGCAGGGCGCGACAGCTCCGCATCGAAGCTCAAGCCGAAAGCCAGGCGAACAGCTTATTCCTGCGTCATCGACCATGACCCGGTTCTGCTTGCGCAATGCTTCATCTGGGTGAACTGCCTGATGAAGCTCCAATCCGTGCCCAGCCGGGACATCTTCGTCCATCTGCCGGACATGCCCGCTTCGGAGCTCGTTTCGTGGCTGCAGGCCCTTGAGGTCAACTTGGTCGCAATCAAGCCTTTTGACGAACGCAGCCCCTACTGCAACAAGCTCTGCCAGCTCGAGACGTTCCAACAACGCAGGTTCGATTAGGTCGTCCTGATGGACTGCGACACGGCCTGGCTTGGCGACGCGCCGCTGCCATTGGGCGACCCGATCGCCGCCAAGATCGTCGATATGACCAACCCGCCCGAGCCTGTCCTGGACCGCATCTTCCAGGAAGCCGCGCTTGGGGATCCCGACTGGTTCGAGGTCGGCTTCCCCGACGGACCGGAACGCAGCCGGACCGACCGCAACAACTGCAATGGCGGCCTCTACATTCTCGACGGCTCGGTCATTGCGCGTTTGAGCCCGGCCTGGTGCCGCTGGGCACGTTGGTGTCTCGACCGTCCGGAGCTTCTCGGCGCTTACGCCAACCATGCCGACCAGATCAGCCTCGCCTTGGCGCTGCGCGAGTTGGGCGTCAGCGTCGAGCACCTGCCGGTCGAGTGGAACTACCCGACCCACCTGTCCCCGGACCTGCTCCCGGACGTCAAGCCGCACAACCTGCACTACCATCGCAACCTTTCGCCCCACTGCAAGCTGACGCTGACGGGCGTGAAGGAGCCGGACCGGGCGATCGAGGCCTTGAACCAGCACATCGCCGGGTTCATGGCGTCCAACTTCCTGAACAGCGTGTTCTGGGATTTCCGTTACCGCAACGCTCCGGACCTGGGCAGCGGCGTGGGGTCTCGGGGAGAGGTGCTGGAAGCCAAGCAGAAATGGCTTGGCTACGCGCTGGCAGCGTTCGCGGACCGGCCTGTCCTTGACGTCGGCTGCGGGGATCTGGAGGTCGCCCGGGGCTTGGCGTTGACACAGTACGTGGGCGCCGATGTGTCCCGACAAGCCTTGGCCCTCGCGCGGGCCAAGCGCCCTGATTGGACGTTCATCCTCCTGGAGGGCGACGCCGTTCGTTTGCCCGGCGCGGACGTGGTGGTTTGCATGGATGTGTTGATCCACCAGCAGAAGGCGGAAGCGTTCGACGCCTTGCTGCAGCGCCTCATCGCCAGCGCCGGCAAGCGTTTGGCTCTCGGCGGCTATGACCAGGCCCCGCACCTCGTCTCGGAAATCGTCAGCTTCCATCGCCCCATCACCGAAGCGCTGCGCAGCACTGGGGCCTTTGGCGAGATCAGCACGGTCGGCCGATACCGGGATTGCAGCCTTGTGGTCGCGGACAAGCTGGACATGTCAGCCGTTTGCCATCCGAACGACATGGAACCCGACGATTTCAACTATGCCACGACGTTGACCTCGCGTCCCGACCTGCTCCGTCACTTGGCCGACCTTTCCCGTGGGACCTTCGGCTTTTTCGCAAAACAGATCACCCGGACGCTTGAATACTCTTGGGTCGCGGATCGGCTGGAGTCGCTGCCGCTGGGCCAGCACGTTCTTGATGTAGGCGCCGGCCCCAGCCCGCTGCCGCTTTTCCTGGGACGGCGTGGTTGCCCGGTCGAGTGCGTGGACCCGCATTGCCTCGACGCGCTCGCCTTCCAGCCGGCGACCAGGCCGCTCAACGTCATCTACTCGGTCAGCGCGCTCGGGCAGATGCGCCGCGAGCAGTGGGAGGGTTTGCTCGCACGCTGTCGTGCCTGGCTGGTGACTGGTGGCCGGCTGATCGTGACCCTGGGTTTGATCCCTGGAACGGACCTGCTGTGGAACCAGTTTGAGGGAGGCGAGGTCGAGGCGCCAGAAACGCATGGCGACGTTTCGACGTTCATGGCCTGCCTGGACCGGCTTGGGTTCCACGTGCTTGAGTTGAACGTCGAGCACAGCGTCCCCCGGTCAGAAACCGGTCTGCTCTTCGTGGAGTGCAAGGTGCGATAGGGGCAATGCACCGCATCGCACGCGGTTGTAAGAACCTTTACACTTTTCCCGCGCCGGCCGCACGCGCCCATACGACGACACCCTCCATGCCAGCTCGGCAGGGCTGGCATGGCGCGTGCTAGTCATGGCCGCATGGACACACCCGCCCCGCGCCTCAACGACTGGACCCGCTTCGCCGCCGAACTCGGCGGCATCCCCTGTATCACTGACCCGGCGGTGGTCCGGCAGAAAAGCCGCGACTTCTTCTGGTACAGCCCCATCCTGAAGGCCCAGCTCGACCGCAAGACCGCCGACATCGTCGCCTGCCCGCGCACGGAGGCGGAGGTGATCACCGTCGCCGCGCAATGTGCCCGCTGGCGGGTGCCGCTCACCGTGCGGGGCGGCGGCACCGGCAACTACGGCCAGGCCGTGCCGCTCCGCGGCGGCGTGGTGCTCGACATGACGGCGCTGGACCGCATCACCTCTTTGCAGGACGGGCTGCTGACCGTCGAGCCGGGCCGCAAGATGGGCGACATCGACGCTGAAACCCGGCCGCAGGGCTGGGAACTGCGCATGCACCCGTCCACCAAGCGGACCGCCACCATCGGCGGCTTCATCGCGGGCGGCAGCGGCGGCGCCGGGTCGATCACCTGGGGTGGGCTGCGCGATCCCGGCAACGTCGTGGCCGCGCGGGTCGTGTCGTGCGAAGCGGCGCCCCGCGTCGTGACCCTGGCCGGCGACGCGGTGGCGGGAGTGAACCACGCCTACGGCACGACCGGGATCATCACGGCGCTGACGCTCGCCATGGCGCCGGCACAGCCCTGGGTGGACCTCTTGGCCGGGTTCGACGACTTCGACGCCGCAGCACGGTTCGGCTTGGCGCTGGGGCGGTCGGACGGCATCGCCAAGAAGCTCGTCACCGCGGTCGCGGCGCCGGTGCCGGAGTGGTTCCGCGGCCTCGACGTTCCGGCGGGCCGGCACGTCGTGCTGGCGATGGTGGCCCGGCACGGCTTGGTGGCCTGGGACGACCTGCTGCGCGCCCACGGTGGGCAGGAGATGCTGCGCGCCCCGTCCGACGAGGCCGGGCGCACGCCCATCTACGAATACACCTGGAACCACACCACGCTGCACGCCCTGCGGCGGGACAAGGGCGTGACCTACCTGCAATGCCTGTATCCGGCCGACCGGGCGTTGGAGCTGGCGGCCGAGATGCAGGCCGCCTTCCCGGACGAGCTGATGACGCACCTGGAGTTCATCCGGGTCGGCGGGCGCGTGACGTGCAGCGGGCTGCCGGTGATCCGCTTCACCACGGCGGAGCGCCTGGCCGAGATCGTGGCCCACCACGAACGCCTGGGCGTGCTGATCGCCAACCCGCACTTCTACACGCTGGAGGACGGCGCCGGGCACAAGCGCGTCGGCGACGGGCAGCCGGCCATGAAGGCGGACATGGACCCGCACGCCCTGCTCAACCCGGGCAAGATGCGCGACTACGCGCCGGCAGTTTAGAGGCGTGTAAAGGGACGTAGCGTGCTCGTGAACCCGGTTGCGGTCCCTTGGTGCCGAAGCCGGCCCGCCGACCTGCCTGCACGCTTCCGTCCGCATCTCTGGCGTGCAAAGAATAACGGGAACGCAGAACGCCCCTCGTCCGACACCGACCGGCCCGCAGAAGGCCGGCTTCAACCCAAGAGGAAACACCATGGCCGGCGACGTCCTACCCAGGCCCAATACGCCCGCGGTGCCCGACCAAAGCCAAGCCGTCTCCCGTTCGGAGCCGGGATGGGTGCGAGGGTGGTGGCGGATCGTCGATACGCGGGTCGGCATCATCCCGCTGCCAATCTACCTGGTCCTGCTGGCGCTGATCACGGGGTTCGTGCTCACGGGCAAGGTGCCGTCCGACATCCTGATGAGCATCGTGCTGCTGGCGTTCGGCGGCTTCACCTGCGCGGAGATCGGCCGCCGCCTGCCGGTGCTGCGCAACGTGGGCGCGGCGGCGATCATGGCCACCTTCATTCCCTCCGCGCTGGCCTACTACCACCTGCTGCCCGCGCCCATCCTGGCCTCCGTGACGGAGTTCACCAAGGTCAGCAACTTCCTGTACCTGTTCATCGCGTCCATCATCGTGGGCAGCATCCTCGGCATGGACCGCAAGGTGCTCATCGCCGGGTTCCTCAAGATCTTCGTGCCCCTCGCAGTGGGCACGGTCGCGGCCGGGATCGTCGGGACTGCGGTCGGCACCCTCTTGGGGCTTGGCGCCTGGCACACCTTCTTCTTCGTCGTGGTGCCCATCATGGCGGGCGGCGTGGGCGAAGGGGCGATCCCGCTCTCGGTCGGCTATTCCGCCATCCTGAACCAGCCGCAGGGCGACCTGTTCGCCCAGGTGCTGCCGCCCGTCATGCTCGGCAGCCTGACCGCGATCCTGCTGTCCGGCACGCTGAACTATGTCGGCAAGCGCCTGCCGCACCTCACGGGCGAAGGGCGGCTGCAACCCGGCGAGGCCGGGGATGTCGAGCACGCCGGCGCCAACCCGGAGAACCCGGAAAGCCACGGCGCGGCCGTGCCCAACGTGCAGACCGTGGGCGCCGCGGTGGTCACGGCGGTGACGCTCTACCTCGTGGGCGTGCTGGGCCAGCGCTTGTTCGACTTCCCGGCGCCGGTCACCATGCTGTTCCTTGCTGTGGTGCTGAAGCTCGGCCGCCTGGTGTCGCCGGGGCTGGAAGCGGGGGCGCACCGGGTTTACCGCTTCTTCCAGGTGGCCGTGACCTACCCCTTGCTGTTCGCCATCGGCGTGGCGCTGACGCCGTGGGACAAGCTGGTCGCGGCGTTCCACCCGGCGAACGTCGTGACCATCATGGCCACCGTCATCACCCTGATGGCCACCGGCTTCGGCGTGGGCCGGCTGCTCGGCATGTATCCCATCGAGACCGCCGTCGTGAATGCCTGCCACAGCGGCCAAGGCGGCACCGGGGACGTCGCGATCCTGACGGCGGCGAACCGTATGCAGCTCATGCCGTTCGCGCAGATTGCCACGCGCATCGGCGGCGCCATCGTGGTCACGCTGACGCTGATCACCCTGAGCCGGATGTCCTGACGGCGGGGCGTCCGCAGCGGCAGACGTTCCCGCCCAAGCCGCACGCCGCGCTCGCATGAACACCGGCTGGGGTGCTAGGCCCCGTCCATGACCTCGATGGCGGCCTTGTTCGCGTTGTCTTGGCTGTTCCCGGTGCAGGCTTGGGTGCAGGCGCTGTCCGCGTGGATCGGCGGCTTGGGCGCTTGGGGCGCGCTGATCTACGCCGTGGCCTATGCGGGCGCGCTGGTCGTGCTGATGCCGGCCACGCCCTTCACGGTCGGCGCCGGGCTGATCTACGGGCTTTGGGGCTTCCCGCTGGCGCTGCTTTCAGCGACCCTTGGGGCGTCGCTCGCCTTTCTCGTGTCGCGCCACCTGCTGCGCGGCCGGGTGGCCCGGCTGATCGCGAGCCGGCCGGGCCTGCGCGCCATCGACCGCGCGGTGGGTGAGGAGGGTTGGCGCGTCGTGGCCCTGCTGCGCCTCAGCCCGCTCGTGCCGTTCAACCTGCAGAACTATGCGTGCGGCGCGAGCAGCGTCGGCTTTTGGCCGTTCGTGGCGGCGACCGGCGTGGGG
>CALMAB010000310.1 GCA_937858325.1 uncultured Acetobacteraceae bacterium | reverse complement strand
GTGTTGGCTACGGCCCGGCCAGCCCGGCCTGTGCCCCGTTCGGTCCCACCTGCAGCAGCTTCTGGTTGGGCGTGCAGCTCCAGCTTCCGGCGGCGTTGATAAACCCCGCGCCGTCATAGGTCGCCTGCGTCGGGTAGGGACAGAGCGGCATGGTGCGGTCCGCCGCCTGGGCCGGGTCGTCGTGGTGCGCGGCGGGGATGCTGTCGGGCGCGGTGCCCGCCTGCACCCAGGCGTCGAGCGGCGTCAGCGTGTCGAACACGTCCGGCCCCGGGCCGCCGGTGCAGTGCTGCATCCCCGGCACCATGAACAGCCGCACGGAGGCCTGCAGGGTGCTGTAACCGCCATGGGCGGCGGCGAGCTGGTCATACAGGGCGGTGGTGCGGAACGGCGTGAGCGCCGGGTCGCTGTAGCCGTGGTAGATGATCAGCTTGCCGCCGCGCTGGATGAAGCGCCGGTAGGACTCCGGAACCGTCGCGGTGCCGGCGCCGGTCCGCGCGTCGAACGTGGCAAGCGTGTCGTCGTCGATGGTGCCGTCAGCCGAGACCGGGTAATCGCGGATGTTGAGCGTCGGGTCCTGCGTCACGATGTGCTGGATGATGTGGTCGCCGAACTGGTAGCCGACCGGGGAAGGGTTGAACCCGGCGTTGCCCCACGGCTCCGCCGCGTCGAAGTCCGCGGGCGGCACGCGGCCCGTGGTCCACACGTCGGCGCCCCCGGCCAGGTTGCTGACGGAGAACCCGGGATACACCAGGCTGCCGAACGTGTTGCGCGTCGCGGTGAAGTAGGCGCTCAGCGTGTCCGCCTGGCCCGTGCTGAGGCAGTCCGCGTCCTGCCCGGGCTTGCACACGAGGCTGCGGGGATCGAAGGCGCAGGCGGCCGGGTTCTGGATCAGCCCGTCGTCCACGCCGTCCGTCTTGGTGCAGCTCGCGTTGACGGCCGCGTCCACCATGGGCAGCAGGGTCGCCGGAATGTAGGCGGCGCGCGAAAGCTGCTGCTTGGCGAGCCGCGCCGCGACGATGGCCGAGCGGATGTCGAAGAATGGGTCGCCGGCGATGATGCCGTCGTAGTCGTCCGGGAACCGCGTCGCCTCCACCAACGCCTGCCGCCCTCCGTTGGAGCAGCCGTCGAAATACGCCGCCGCGACCGCCTGCCCGTAGAAGCCCTGGGTGAGCTGCTTGCCGGCGGCCGTCACCTGATGGGTGGCGCGGTAATAGTAGTCGGCGAGCTTGGCCTCGTCCGGCTGGCCGGGGGCGAGCAGCGCCCAGCTCGCATCGGTGCCGCCTGCCAGGTGCCCGGCGTCGGTGATCGCGGTGGCGTAGCCCTTCCCGAGCGCGCCCTGGCGGTCCACCGGGTTGGCCGAAATGTCGGGGTAGGTCGCGCCGGCCAGGCCGCCGACCCCGAAGAACAGGAACTTGCCGTTCCAGTTGTCCGGGAACTGCATCTCGAACCCCGCCGAACCCGGCGGCGCGCCGCCGCCGCTTGTGTTGAGCTGGCCCACCACACCGCAATAGGCGGGCGTCGTGCCGAACGCGGGCACTGCGGTGGCGGACACGGCGGTCACACCGTCCACCCCCAATGCCTCGATCCCGCCGACGCTGCACGTGGTCGCCCCCTGCACGCCGGGCGCCCCCAGGGCCATGCCGCAGCCGACCGCGAGCGGCCATGCCCAAGCCCGATGCCGCCCCGCCCCGTTCCGATGGGAATGCTTCGTCAAGCTTTTGACCTCCCCATGCCGCAGCGGTGGTTCCGCTGTGCTGTTCTGACCGGGGCGCTCATCGGTCAGCTTGCCCAGGCTCCTGGCCACGCTAGACACGGCTTTGTCGGACCGCAACAAAGCTCCGCCCGTGCCGTGACCAAGCGTTGCGGAGGTTTGGTGCTGCAACGGCCGGAATGGTCCCCTGCGGACACGCCCGCGGGGCCGATCCGCCCCATATGCGTCCCGGACAGCGGCGCGGTGGCGGCATGATCTTGGTGACAGGGAGCAGCGGCCTGGCCGGGCGCGAAGTGGCCAGCCGGTTGGCTGGGCGCGCGCCGGTGCGCTTGGCATTTCGCGACCCGGCCCAGGGCGGCGAGGGCGCCACGGATGCCGAGCGGGTCCGCTTCGATTTCGGCGACCCTTCCACCTTCGAGGCGGCGCTGCGCGGCGTTGGCCGCGTGTTCCTGCTGCGCCCGCCGCGGCTCGCCCGGCCGCGCCGCGACTTCGGCCCGTTCGTCGCCGCCATGCGGCGGGCCGGGGTGGGGCAGGTGGTGTTCCTGTCGGTGCGGGGCGCCGCGCGCAACCCGCTGCTGCCGCACCACGGCATCGAGAGGCTGCTGGAAGCGTCAGGCCTTACCTGGACCCATTTGCGGCCCAACGACTTCATGCAGAACTTCGCAACCGTGCACCGCGCCGACATCCGGGACCGCGACGAGATCTGGGCGCCGGCCGGGCGGGGCCGCACCAGCTTCGTCGATGTGCGCGACGTGGCGGGAGCGGCGGCGCGGACACTGACCGAGCCGGGGCACGAGCGCCGTGCCTACACGCTGACGGGGGGCGAGGCCTTCGGCTTGGCGGAGGTGGCGGTTCTGCTGTCCGAGGCGCTCGGCCGCCCCGTCGCGTATCGCAACCCGGGCATCCCCGCGTTCCTGCGCCACAACCGCGCGGCCGGGCGGCCCCTTGCGCTCGGTCTGGTGATGACGGGGGTTTATACCGCCGCCCGGTTGGGCTTGGCGGCGGAAGTGACGCCGGACCTGGCGCGGCTCCTCGGACGGCCGCCCACGGCGCTGCGGTCGTTCATCGGGGACTGCGAAGCGGTTTGGCGGCGGTAGGCTGCAAGGCCCTACGACGCTTCTTCCGGCACCTGGCCGAACTCGCCGAGATACTCCGGGGCGCCGAACTCGTCGGCCGCGTCGTCGTGGAACACCCGCACGACCCGCGCGCCGAGGATCGAGCCGCCGGCCAGCGCCCGCTCCGCCCGGCGTATCCCTTCCTCGGGCGTGCGGCAGGTCATCGGCGTGCCGGGCTTCAAGGCGCCGCGCGGCCCGGCGACGTAGGGCTGGTAGATGATGTGCGCGGTGGCCGGCATGGCTCGGGGTCTTTCGGCAGTGTGGGGCGTGTGGCGGGGACGCGGTGCCCGGCCTTCGGTTGCAGGCGGCATCGCGCTTGCCCGATCAGGACGTCGCAGGGTCGGACCTTTGCGATCCCCGGTTTTCACCGACGCGGCCTTGCGCCCGGCGGGTTAGGGGTCGATCTACGTTCCAATAAGGAGACTTCGCCATGGGCAAGAGCATTGCATTGGGCGCTGTGCTGCTGACGGGCGTGCTGGCCGGGTGCGTGGCGCCTCCACCGCCGCCACCGCCGCTGGTCGCCGTGCCCGGCCCGGGGAAGACGGACGATGCGTTCCGTCAGGACGATGCGGCGTGCCGGACCGTTGCGGCCGAGCCGCCGCCGGCGCAGCCGGTCGGGACGCCGGCCAGCACGGCCCCGGCGGCCACCGAGGCTCAGGCCAATGCCGTGCCGTCCACGACAGGCGCGGCGCCTGCGGTGGGGACGTTGCCGCCCGGTGCCGTTTACCTGCGCTGCATGACGGCCCGGCAGAACCTGGTGCAGCCGCTTGCGCCCGCCGTGCCGCTCTACGCGTATTACCAGCCCTACCCGATCTACGCCGGGGTCGGCTTCGGCTGTCCGTTCTGCTACGATAACGGCTACCCGGTCGGCTTCGGTTACGGGTTGGGCTTGGGCTTTGGGCGGTTGGGGTACGGGGGCCGGTAGTTTGGCCATTACGGGGGGTATGGGTATCGGGGCTTTGGTGGTTATCAGGGCTACGGCGGCCATGGTTTCCGGGGCGGCTTCGGTGGGGGTTTCGCGCACGGCGGCTTTGGCCACGGCGGCTTCGGCGGCCACCGGTAGGCCGCTTGGCTCACCGGCGCAACCTTGGGTGCTGCGGGGCTGAACGGATCGCGCATCCTCAACCGATCAGCGCCCCGCCCGCCCTCGCGTTCATGGAGGCTGTCCAGCATGTCCCGACTCGATCCCGCACGCATCACGACGCTGACCTTCGATTGCTACGGCACCCTCATCGATTGGGAAGCGGGCGCGATCGGGGCGTTGCGGCCATTGCTCGCCCGGCACGGCGTCGCCCCTTCGGATGACGAGATCATCACCGTCTTCCAGACCCTCGACGCGGCGCTTTGCCAGCCGCCTTACAAGACGTATCGGACCGTGCTGGCCGAGGTGGTCGAGGGTTTTGGACGGCATTTCGGCTTTCCGGTCCAGCCGGCGGACCGGAACGTGCTGGCGGCGTCGGTCCCGTCCTGGAAGCCGTTCCCCGACACGGTGGCGGCGTTGCGCGCGCTCAAGACGCGGTTTCGGCTCGCGGTCATCTCGAACATCGACGACGATCTGTTCGCCGTTTCGGCCCGGCAGCTTGAGGCGCCGTTCGACGCCGTCGTCACGGCCGAACAGGCCCGGTGCTACAAGCCGCACCTCGCCATCTTTGAGGAAGCCCTTCGTCGGCTCGGCGAGGCGCCGAGCGCGGTTGCGCACATCGCCGAGGGCGCGGGGGAGATCGTGCCGGCGAGGCGCCTCGGCTGCGCCACGGCCTGGGTTCGCCGCAACGGCCGCTCGGCCCGGCTGCTTTCCGAGGCTCCAGACCTCCAGGTGCCGGACCTCCGATCCTTGCTCGGTGCCCTCGGCAGCGAACCACGGATCATCTAGAGCGTTGCGGAGGCTGACTGCGGGGGCACATGCGGCACATCCATCTTCATCCGCTCGGCGGCGCGGCGGGCGACATGTTCGTTGCCTGCGTGCTCGATGCCTTTCCGGAGCACCGCGCGGCGGCCGTGGAGGCGGCGGCGAGCCTGGCGCATGTCGGGTGCCGCGTCATGCCTTTTGAGGACGGCACGCTGACCGGCAGCCGTTTCGTGGTGGAGGACGCGCCGCACACCCATGGGCATGGCCACAGCCACGCGCATTGGCGCGACATCCGCGCCCGGTTGGAAGACTCCCCGCTCGCCCCGGCGGTCCGCGCCCATGCCATCGGCATCTTCGCCGTGCTGGCCGAGGCGGAAGGCCGGGTGCATGGCGTGCCGGCCGACGCGGTGACATTCCATGAAGTGGGCGCGGCCGACTCGGTCGCCGACATCGTGGCCACCGCCGTCGTGATCGAGGCGGTGGGACCGGCGCGCTGGAGCGTGGCGTCCTTGCCACTCGGCGGCGGCACCGTCCAGACTGCGCACGGGACGATGCCGGTGCCCGCGCCGGCCACGGCCTTGCTGCTGGAAGGGTTCGCCATGCACGACGACGGGATCGCGGGGGAGCGCGTCACGCCCACAGGCGCCGCCATCCTGCGCTACCTGCAATGCGGCGCGGCGCCAGCCCGCGGCACGCTGCGCCGTTCCGGATACGGCTTCGGCACGCGCCGCCTGCCGGGCATCAGCAATTGCCTGCGCGTCCTCGTGTTCGAGGAAACGGGTGCAAACGCGACGCCGGGCCACCGGGAGTTGGCGGTGATCAGCTTCGAGGTGGACGACCAGTCGGGCGAGGACCTGGCGACCGGGCTGGATCGGTTACGCGCTGTGCCAGGGGTGCATGACGTGCTGCAAATGGCGGCATTCGGGAAGAAAGGGCGCTTGGCGACGCACGTGCAGGTGCTGGCCGTGCCCGACGCGCTCGATGCCGCCGTCGCGGCGTGCTTCCGCGAAACCACCACCATCGGCCTGCGCACCCACACCGTCGAGGGCCGTGCCCTTCTCCGGCGCTTCGCCGCGGTGGAGATCGACGGCCAGGAAGCAACGGTGAAGCTGGTGGAGCGGCCCGGCGAGGACGGCGCGAGCGTGGTGACGGGCAAGGCGGAGGCCGACCACCTGCGCCCGGTCGCGTCCCATGCCGCCCGGATGCGCCTGCGCCAAGAGGCTGAGCGGTTGGCGGTGAGCCGCGACCGGGACCCGGGCCTCGCATGACGCCGCTCGACCGCCTGCACGCGGCGCTGGGGGACATGGGCGAGGTCGCCGTCGCGGTGAGCGGCGGGGTCGACAGCCTGACGCTCGCCACCGCCGCGCACCGCGCCCGGCCGGGCGGCGTCACGATGCACCACGCGACCTCGCCCGCCGTGCCGCCGGAGGCAACCGTGCGGACCCGCGCCCTGGCTGCGGCGGAAGGCTGGCCGCTCGACGTGTTCGACGCGGGCGAGTTTGCCGATCCGGCCTACCGCGCCAACCCCGTCAACCGCTGCTTTTTCTGCAAGACCAGCTTGTACGGCGCGGTCGCCGGCCGCACGGCGCGGCAGATCGTGTCCGGCACCAACATGGACGACCTCGGCGAGTACCGCCCCGGCCTGGACGCGGCGCGGGCGCACGCGGTGCGCCACCCGTTCGTGGAGGCCGGGATCGACAAGCGCACGGTGCGCGCGCTGGCCGCCGAACTCGGGTTGGGCGCGCTGGCCGAATTGCCGGCTGCCCCCTGCCTGTCGAGCCGGATCGAGACCGGCATCCGCATCGAGGCGCCGGTGCTTGCCATGGTGCATGAGACCGAAAAGCTCGTGGCCGCGCGGCTGTCGCCCCGGACCGTGCGCTGCCGGGTGCGCGCGGACGGGATGGTGATCGAGCTGGACCCGGCGGCGCTCGCGGCGGGGGACGCGGCGGACGGCCTGCGGGCGGAGGTGCAGCGGTTGGCCGACGCCGCCGGGCTGCCCGCGCCGGTGCGCTTCGCCGCCTACCGCAACGGCAGCGCCTTTTTGGTGCCGGCATGACCCGGGACGGGTCGGAGTTCGGCCCCCCGGCGGAGCCGGAGTTCGTATTGGACGAGGCGCGGGCGCAGCGGCTCGGCTTTGGGGAAGCGGTGTTCTGCGCCGGCAAGTCGCCGGAGCAGATCGCGGCCATCCTCGATGCCGCCCGCAACCCCATGCTGCTGACCCGGCTCGACCCCAAGCGGTTCGCGGCGCTGCCCCGGTCGCAGCAAGACGCGCTGGACTACGATCCCGTGTCCCGCACCGCCTATTCCGGCGCCCCGGCGCCAATCGCCGGCCCGGCGCAGGTCGCGGTGCTGACTGCGGGCACGTCCGACGTGCCGGTGGCGCGGGAAGCGGCGCGGACGCTGCGGTTCCAGGGGCAGGACGCCCGGCTGATCGCCGATGTCGGCGTCGCCGGGCTGTGGCGGCTGCTGCGCCGGGTGGAGGAGCTGCAAGCCATGCGGGTGGTGATCGTCGCCGCCGGCATGGACGCGGCGCTGCCCAGCGTGGTGGGCGGGCTGATCGGCGGCGTGGTGATCGCGGTGCCGACCTCCGTGGGATATGGCGTCGCCGCGGGCGGGCACGCGGCGC
>CALMAB010000309.1 GCA_937858325.1 uncultured Acetobacteraceae bacterium | reverse complement strand
GCCTCCGCCTGGTCAGGGTTGCGCGGCACGCCGTCGCCCGCCGCGTAGAGCTGGCCCAGGTTGTATTGGGCACGACGGTTGCCGTGGGCAGCGGCCCGGCCATACCAAAGGGCGGCCTCGGCCGGGTTGCGCGGCACGCCGTCGCCGCTGTCGCACATCGCGGCCACGTTGAACTCCGCCGCCGGCTCGCCGGCAACCGCTGCACGCCGATAACAGCCATAGGCGACGACCGGGTCACGCGGTACGCCTTGGCCCAAGTCGTAAAGAGTGCCCAGGCTCAGTTGCGCCGCGGGGTCGCCGGCTTCAGCCTGTGCCGTCCAGAGCCGGCGCGCCACGTCGTAGTGTTCGGCCGCATACGCCTGCTGCGCTTTCTCCGAGTCGGACGGCGCGGGCGCAGCGCCTGCGATGAGCAGCACCAGCAACGCCGGCAAGGCTCGGGTGAGCAATCTCCCTGCCACCCCTTGCTTCCCGGTTCCAGGCCTCAGCGCCAGGTAATCTCGACCCGGCGGTTCTGCGGCTCGGGCACGCCGCGCTGCGCCGGGACGGCCGGGTTGGTTTCGCCCTTGGCCAGGATCTGCGTGCGTTCCGCCGGGATGCCGCGCGCGATCATGCCGCGCACCACCGCCGTCGCCCGGCGCTGCGAGAGCAGCAGGTTGTCGGCCGGCTGTCCCACCGCGTCGGTGCTTCCGCTCACGATCATGATGATGGGCCGCCCTTCCCGATACAGCCGCGAGGCCTGGTCCAGAATCGCCTCGTTGCGGCCGTCAAGCGCAGAGGCCCCGGTGTTGAACAAGAGGACGAGCTTGCCAGCCGGCTCCGCGCCCTGCGTGGGGCCACCAGGGGCGGGTGCTGCCACAGGGGCCGGCGCCGTGGACGTCTGCGGGTCGGTTTGCTGGGCCATCGCGGCGGCGGCCGAGCCGGCCAAAACGAGGGTTCCGAGAAGGCAAGCTTTCACCGGCACGAGCATCCTGAACATCTCCCCCAAAACGCCATATGCGCGTCTTGCGGATGGCGAACTTACGAGATTTGTGGATGTGGACGCGATCAGAAAAGGAGATGGAACGCTTATCTGGCGACCTTTTTTTTCGCGCCGGCCCACATTCAGCGCGTCGGGCTGGCCGTATGGGTCGCCAGCACCGCGTCGCTTGCGGAATCGACCTCCTGAAGCCGGACCTCATACCCCCAGAGCGATGCGAGCTGACGCAGCGTGGCCTCGGCATCCTTCTTGGACAGCAGCTGGCCGGGGATGGTGCGGTGCTCCAGCAGCAGCCGCCGATCGCCGAACAGGTCCACATCGACCACCTGGATGTCCGCGTCGCCCAGCCCGGGGTCATAGGACCGCGCCAGGCTACGGCGAATCGAGCGGTAGCCTTCCTCGTCGTGGATGGCATCGACCAGCAGCGTCGGCTCGGTCGTGTCGTCCATCAGCCGGAACATGCGGAAGTCGCGTATCACCTTGGGAGACAGGAACTGCAGCACGAAGCTCTCGTCGCGGTAGTTCGCCCAGGCATGGCGCAGCGTGCCCAGCGCGTCGCCGTTGCCGGCCCAGTCCGGGAACCAGTCGCGGTCCTCCGCCGTGGGCTCGTCGCAGATGCGGGCGATGTCCGTCATCATGGCGTAGCCCAGCGCGTAGGGATTGAACCCCGGGCCGCCCGCCGGGTGGTCGAAGCCCGGCTGCATGATGACGTTGCTGGTGGAGTGCAGCACCTCCAGGAACGCGGCATCGTCGATCTGCCCGGTCTCGTGCAGGCGGGTCATGATGCGCTGGTGTACCCAGGTGGCGCAGCCCTCGTTCATCAGCTTCACCTGCGGCTGCGGGTAGAAGTATTGGGCGATCAGCCGCACGATGCGGATGATCTCCCGTTCCCAGGGCTGCAGCCGGGGCGAGGACTTCTCCAGGAAGTAGAGCAGGTTCTCCTCGGGCAAGCCGAGGCGGCGGCGGCGCTCCGCCAGCTTGTCCACCCCGGGGGCCGGCTTCGTGCCGGGCACCGTGCGCCACAGGTCATCGAACATGCGCTCGTCGTATTCCTGGCGCTCGCGCTCGCGCTTCTGCTCGGTCT
>CALMAB010000308.1 GCA_937858325.1 uncultured Acetobacteraceae bacterium | reverse complement strand
ATCTTGACCTCGGCCCAGCGCGCCCAAAGTGGCACCGTCACCGTGTCGCTGCCCGCACTCTGCCGATCGGCGTATGCGAACAGGCCCGAAAGCGTAGGGTTGACGAGCTGCCAAGCCGCGCCGTCGTAGATCAGCTCGTAGATCCCGCCCTGCACGATCATGCCGGGCGCGAGCGAGATGCCGTTCCAGGAAATTGCCTTGGCGCCGGAGCCGTTCAGGTTGAACGTAGCCGGTCCGGTCGTGCCGTTCGCCGCGCGTACCGCGACCTTCATGCCTGTCGCCAAGCCGGGTGGCGCTGGGTTCAGCGTGGCCGCGAGCGCATTGGCCGAGCCGGTGTCGGCTGCGTAAACGAGCGAGCCGGCCTGCACGGTCGCCTCGGCTGCGAGGCCGCCCTTGTCCGTGCTGTCGATCTGGAAACGCAGCCGAGAGCCATCCCAGCCGAGATAGAGCTTGTTGTTGCCCTGCGCCGCACCGCCGCCCTGCTGGACGGGCGTGAAGCCGATCGTGCCCTGCTTTTCGAGCAATGCGGCGAGGATGCCTTCCGACGGCACCACCTGCCCGCCGTTGTAGGTCGCGATCATGCCGGCGGTGATCGTTGTGGCGCCTGCGGGCACGGTGACGACCGCGATGCCAACGTAACCCGGATCGGGCGATGGCGTGGCCTGCGAGCCGGTCGCGGCGGGACTGCCCGCCTTGGCGACTAAAGCAGGCGCGGTATGACGGCGCGTCGCCTGCGATTGCCCGCTGCCGTTGATACCCTGGAAGGCAACCGCCGGATTGGCGCTGTTGAAATAGCCGAGCACCACCGGGTCAAGGTCGGCGTCCACGTTGGCGACCTGGATCAGGTAAGCGATGCTCTGACCGGAGGTGGTCGGGGCCGGGCAGGCCAGCGTCACCGCGTCGAGCGCGATGCCCTGCTTGACGATGATGTGGACGGTGTCCGCCGGCAACGAGCCGAACGCCGTGTCGTCCACCACCCGCGACGAGTAGATCGCGCCTGCTGCGACCGCGACTGACATGGATGCGGGCGAGGTAGGCGTGACCGTGAGCCCATCGGTGGTCGGCGTCGACCCGAACAGGGCACGGGAGAGCTGCGCCAGCCCAATCATCGTATGGCGCCCGACATGAAGGATGTCGGTCTCAAGCGGCACAGCGCCGGGGTAGACGATCTGACGATCCAACGGCCGTCTCCAGCGATCAGGAAGCCCAGCCGGGCAGGGTCAGGTAGCGGTCGGAGGTCACGAAGCGGATCGTGCCGTTGGCGAGCTCGAAAGCCCGGTCGGGGCCGAACGGATCGGTGAAGCCGTCCACGATCCGCACCCACATGATGCTGCCTGCGGGCCGGGTTGCTTCCACAGCTGCGTAGATTTGAAGGTCGGTGACCTGAAGGGTGCCGGGGAACGGACGGTAGGCGGTGACGAACGCCTGAGCGGCAAGCACCACGGACCCGTATGCGCCCGCGATGCCGTAGCCCATCATCGGCTTGCCGTAGCCGCCCGTGTCCTGCGGTCGGCCCGGCTCAATGATCGCCGGATGCCGACCGGTTGCCGCGACCAGCACTGCGTCGATGGCTGGCCGGGTCGCCCTTGGGCGGACGAGGTTGATGCCGATCGCGGCGCGGAACAGGTCGTCGCTCTGGCCCGGAGCGCGGACCAGCCCGCGGCCGAAGAAGTCATAGGCGATCAGGTCGAGCCAGCCGCCGGTCGCGGTCGCGATGCGAAGCTGGAGCGCGGCGTAGGCGATCAGCCCGTAGACGAAGACCTGGATGGCGGAGACGCCGGTCAGCACCGCGTCGAGCAGCGGCGAGGTATCGCCGAACCATGGCGGCAGGAGCGACTTGAGCCGCTTCAGCTGGTCAGCTTGATCGCCGGTCATCAGACTGCCGTCGCGCTGATCGTGCCTGCCTTGATGATCCCGCGGGCGGACGGGATGAGGTCCGTCGCCGCACCATTGATGGTCACGCTCACCACGTCCGCGACGGCCGGCGTGGCATCGTACGCGACTTGGAACAGACGCGACCACCGCAGGGGCGCACCGTTCGGCTGCCCATCGATGTAGGCCGTCAGCGCCGCTTGGACCGCGGCGAGTGCCGTGCCAGTGTCGTAGCCGGCCGCGATGCTCACCTGCATGGCGACGGCTGCCGTGGTCACGACCGGGGCATAGACGCCGAACACGCTGCCGATCGGACGCACCGCGTCGACCGCCGCATAGACCGCGGCAAGAAGCGACTGCGGCGGCGAGCCGGAACCGTCGTCCACCACGACGTAGAAATAGCCCGCGCGCGCTGCCCCGCTGTAGTCCTGGTTCTCGACCAGGGTGTAGCTGACGCCCGCCTGTGCGGATGCGACCGCGAATCCGACCGCTACCGGCGTCGCCTTGGCGAGGCTGGCGAGGTAGGCCACGAACCGGGTCCGCAGCGCCGTATCCGCCTCGGCGTCCTCTCCATTGGTGAGCGGCGCGCCATTCGCTACGGTGTCCACCCCCGCGATGGCCTGCGCGAGAACCGAAACGCCGCCCGCGACGGCGTTACCCGCGGCTCCCGCGGTCACGGCCGCGATCGGCAGATCGATCGATGCCTGCCCCGCGTTCAGAGTATAGCCGTTCGACGCGGCGCGGTAAGCGGCGTTGCCGACTGCCAGCGCCACCGCGTACTGCTGCGATCCGTCCGCCGACTGCACGAGCGCGCCGACTGGGATCAGCGCCTGGGTGGTCGAAGTGAAGCGCGAGAAGGTCGCGTAGCCGGACGCCGGCACCGCGGGGAGGCGGGTCAGGCCATAGTCGGCCACCCAGCTGTCGAGGTCGGCCCCGGTCGACGTTGCAGCGCGGGTGCGGGCAAGCAGCTGGAGCACGAGGCCCTGAAGCCACATCGCGAGCGCCGAATAGGCCTCCACGATCGCCCGCAGGATCGACCCCACGGTGAAGTCGACCAGCGCGTCCGAGCCGCCCTGGATGGCGGTGATCTGCTCGTCCACCAGCGTGGCGAAGCTCTTGGTCTGCATCAGCGGCTCACGTCGAAGTCGAGCGCGACCGGATCGCCGGTGGGCGCATCGACGTAGCGGATCGAGATCGCGAACCCGCCGCCCTGGCCGTCCGGGATTGCGGCGACGGAGATGACGGGCGCCGGGCTGCGCGCCACGGCGTCCTCAAGCAGCATCTGCCCGCGCACCAACGCCCGCAGCTTCGCGAGATCGGCGGTGCGGCCGATATAGCCGGGCAGGCCTGCCCCGTAGTCGGGGTGGAAGATGTAGTCGCCAGGGTTGGTCAGCAGGCGCCGCAGCACCCGCTCTTGCCCACGCTTGGTGCCGTCCGCCGTCGCGAGGTCGCCGGTGAGCGAGGCCGACAGGTCGGTGCCGACATACTGGTCGAGATCGGCCAGGCTCATGGCGATGGCGGGCCTGAGGTCGACGAGCCGGCCTGCACCCCCAGGTGACGATGCGTCTTGAGGCTTACCTTGTCGGCCAGCACGTCGCCGTTCGTGATCAGTAGGTTGCCACGATGCGTCCACGAGCCGGCCGAGCTGATCGACCCGTCGCCGTTCAGCCGCACGGTGGCGCCGTGGCCGTCGTCCAGCACCGCGCTGCCATCGTTCAGGAGCTTGAGCGACTGACCGCGGGCGTGGACCAGCCAGAACTCGCCGGAGGGCACCAGCAGCGGCCGGTCCTGGTCGTTGAAGAAGCGGTGCCCGACCGAACCGACCCCGCCGTCCGCCTCCTGGAAGTCGACCTCGACCGCATCGCCGATCGACGGCGCCGCGAATGCGCCCCAGCCATTCCCGACCCACAGCGCCTTGAGGGGCAGCCATCCGGTCAGCGTTCCGTCCGGTTGGAGCGCGACCTTCACCGCGTGCGTGCCGGGATCGTAGCCGGTGATGGTGCCGTGGCGGGTAACCGCGCGCGATGCGGTCGCCTCCATGGCGGCCCGCCGCACCTCGTTCAGCAGCGCCTCCACGTCAGACCTCGACGTCCTGCGGCAGGGTGCGGGCGGTGAGTTCCATGCGATAGCCCTCCCCGATCGACATGGATCGCTTCACGCTGTCCGGATTGTAGTCCTGATCCCACGCGGTGCCGGTCCCACGGACCTGGACGATGCGCTCGCAGGTGAGCAATCGGTCGCCGGGCAGGCTGGCCGTCACCTTGACGAGCCGGTCCACGATCTGGGCGTAGAGCTTCTTGGCGCGGTCGAACGCCTGATCCTGCGTCAGGCCGGCGATCGAGTAGTGGTAGACGGTCGAGGTCGCCGCAGACTGCCCCGGCTTCGCGCCCTTGACGGCCCTCGGCCACGAGGCGGTGAAAGCCTTTTTCTGCTTGGCGTTCCAGGACCGGACCTCGACGGTGACGCCCTTGGCGATCGTTAGGTCGCGCGAGAAAGCGAGGGCTACGGTGTTGGCAGCAAGCGGCGCATCGGCCATCGCGGGCGTCCACTGGATCACGTATCGGTCGGCGGTATCGGTCGGCTTGGGCTGAAAGTGCAGCTCGTTCCCGACCACGAACACGTCGAAACCTTCGAACTGCGCGAGCTTGGTGAGCAAGTCCCACTCGCTCTCCTCGGCGTTGATGTCGGTGTGATCGATCGTGTAAAACTTGCCGATCAGAGTCGTGGTGGACGTGACAACCGGCGTCAGGCCTTGGCGGTTGGCGAGTAGGGTGGCGACCTGGCTGCTGGTCTGGTTCTGGTGGTTCTCGCTCGTCTTTGTATCGATGAAGCGGGCAGTCAGGTCGCGACCATGGACGGCGAGCGTCCCGTCGACCGGATCGTAGTCGATGGCGTCGACCTGACCGTAGATCAGCCGATCGGCCGACGCGGGCTGGTAGTCGCCGCTGCCCGTCTCGCTGGCGAACATCTCCACCGTGATCTGCTTCTGCGATGAGAACCAAGCCGGATTGAAAGCGGCGGGCAACGCGGATGCGGCAAACTCGACGCCGAACGTGTCCGCGCTCTTGTAGACGTTGTTCTCGACCTCCCAGCTGTTCCAGCCGGCGACTATCTGGCCGTTCAGCTTCACCGCTCCGGCTGGCGAGCGAACGGTCGGCGCCGCCGCCCCGTTCAGGTCAGCCATCAAGGATGCCGGTCGGTGAGACGGGCGCGATCGGCAGGGCGAGCGTTGCGATCCCGCTCAGCACCGGATCGTCCAGCCCGTTCGCCTCGGCGATGGCCGTCCAGCCCATCGGATCGCCGTAGCGCTGCGAAGCGAGCGCGAAGAGGTTGCCGCCGCCGGTCATGACGCTGGCGCTGCCCGCCTCCAGCGTAGTCAGGTTGAGCGCGAGCCGGCCAGCGGTGCGGTCTGCCATGAACAGGTCGGTGCCGCGCTGGAAAGCCGCGATCTGGCCGGAGAGCGCCGCAGCCTGATCCGGCCCACTGGCGTACGGGGCGATGCCGCCCACCGTCGTCACCGACGCCAGCGCGATATCGTTTTCCACCAGCAATGCCGATGCCTGGTCCCGCGTCGCTGCGAGCGGCTGGACGACGGCGGCCAGCGCGCTTGGGGAGGCCGATGCGACCGGCCCTGCGGTGGCGAGGGCGGCCGCCGCGGTGGCAATGTGGCCGATCAGCACGGCGTCGGCGATCGTGTCGGCGAGCGCTGCCTCGGCCGCCATGTCGTCGTTGACCTGCTGGTCGGCAGATGCCGGCGGCGTGGTCGGCGGGGGCGCACTCAGGTCCGCGATCACCTCGCAGGTGATCCGGTACGGCAGCCGGTAGGAGCGGACGAAGTCGCATTCGAGGGCGCGGACCACGACGCTGAACGACAGCTCGCTCCAGGTGAGCGCCAGCGGCTTGCCGGCCTTCCGGAGCCCGTCGAGGTAGAGCGCGCGCTGGAGCGCGGCCGAGCCGACGAAGATGCCGCTCCACTCGATCGGTCGCGTGACCGGCCCCATGGCGTCGACCACGCGCGTACCGCCGACCAGCTCGTGGACGACCAGCCGCTGCTCCCCGCCGAACGGTATCTGCTCGGGAACCTCGTAGCGCCCGAAGGTGAAGTCGCCGAGGGTGACGGTCGTGTCGGTCATCGGGCCGGGGTCGCCACGCGGAGGAGGCCGCGGCCGGAGCCGTCGAAGCCGGTGGTGCCCTGGTTGGGGCGGGCGGCATCGTTCGCGAAGCGGGTGCTGAGGTGCGGCGCCATCACCCGGCCGACCTTCTTGCCGTCGAGGAGGACGTCGCCGGGCCTCATGTGCGCTGGCGTAGCCGGTCGAACGAAGGGTGACGGCGCGGGCTGGGCACCCGCCTCCGCGATCATGGGGATTTGTGCGAAGCTCGGCAGGATGTGATTGAGAGCCCCGCTCAAGCGGTTGATGAAGCCGATGACGCCGTTCTCGATCGCGATCCAGGCACGGTGCAGCAGGGGGCCGATCGTGTCCCAATGCTTCCACAGCTCGTACGCCGCGATCCCGAGCGCGACCACAGCGGTGACGGCGAGGCCGATCGGGTTGCCGACGAGGGCGAGGGCGACGATGCGGATGCCGGCGCCGATCAGGGAGAACGAGCGCGCGATCGTGGGGCCGAGACCGAGGAACTTGATCAGGCCTGCCGTCATCAGCGCCTTGCTAGCGATGGTGAGCCCACTAGCGAGCGCCGCCAAACCGCCCACGATCACATCGGTCCTGATCGGATGACGCGCCATCGCCTGCCCGATCCAGTCCAGCGTGTTGGCGAAGCTTGTCATCAGCGGCACCAGCCGAGGCAGGATGCGAAAACCGATGATGTCGAGGATGTTGCGCCACTGCGCGTGCATCGCCTGCTCGGCGAGCTGCGGGTTGGTCTGGAGGAGCTTGCGGTAGGTGCCCTCGCTCATCAGGCCAGAGCCGATCAGCTTGCGGTCGCGCTCGAACTGCGGCGCCTTGGCGATGAGCGTGTTCATCAGCCACTGCGTCATGCGATTGCCGAACATGCCGGTGATGACCTGCTCGCGGCTCAGGTTGTGCGCAGCCCCATACCGCTGGACGGCGGGGGCGAGCACCTGATTGGCCCATGCGTAGGGGTTCGCCTGGAACAGCTGGGCTTGGGCGACGGCGCCGGGGCGTAGCTGCACGCCGCCGCCGGAGTTTCGCACGACGTCGCGCGGCGCGATCAGCCCCATGGCTTCCCAGAGCGGCACGGACGACTTCTTGAGCACGCCCGAGACGATCGCCTGGTAGGCCGACATGACGGCGGTGCCGGCCGTCTGCGCGCCACCGCTGCCGGTCTTCACCTCCTGCATGAGGGTCGGCAGGTACTTGTAGACGAACTCGTCGTTCAGCCCGAACCCGGCGGTGCGAGCCTGCTTGAGCGCCATGTGATAGTCGTGGACGTTGATCGTCCCGCCCATGCCCATGAGGGTCTGTGCCATCATGTCGGCGTTGCGCTGCATCTGGGCGGCGGACATCGTGCCCGCGGTGCGAAGCTCGATCGCCTTCACCATGTCGAAGGCCACGCCTTCCTGCTCACGGCCGGACAGCGCTTCCAGAATGGCCTTGGTCCGCTGGACGGTAGGCAGGATCGAGTAGGCCTCGCCCATCCGCTGCTGACCGAACACGGTGCGCAGCTCGCGGATCGATTTCAGGTTGTCGGCGGCCGAGGAGGTGATGACGTCGCGGGAGGTGGCCCAAGCCGCGCCGACCGCCTTCGCCACCTCAAGGTGGGTCATACCGGCGGCGTTCATCAGGCTGATCTGGCGGGTATACTCCTTGCTGCTGTCGACCGCCTTCTCAAGAAAGCCGAATATACCCTCGCCAGCCCGGCTCATGCCGTAGCCGACCGCCATCATCTTGAGAGCCTTCAGCTTGTCGCCAAGCGCCACCGCGCGCCCGTGCGCGGAGAGCAAGTCCTTGGCAATAAGCCGGATGCCCTGGCTCGCCAGATTTGCTACGGAGAGCCGGATCGCAACCGAATAGGCGAAGGTGGACATGCGGCGCTCTCTCCAGCGCTTACAGACGGCGGCGGCTGACCGGTGGGCGTTCGTGCCGCACCCGCGGCTTTACCGGCGGCCGGGCCGTAGACGGGACTGGGTGGACAGCGCGCTCAAGGGCATGCTGTTCGTCTGGCTGATGTGGTGGATATGGGCACCAGTGCTGGCGGTCACCGGGTTTCTGGCGCTGGCTTGGCTAGGCGGCCGTTCGTGAACGGTGACGATCTGGAGAAGAGGGTTCCCGGTAGTAGGCTGTTGATCGTCGGGTCGTCGCTGGCGCTCTTGGGCCAGATCGCCTTCGCCGTACTCGTATTCGGCGTGATTGGACTCTTGCTCTACGCCTTTCTGTACTGATCTAATCGAGATCATACCCCGCTCGCGGCCCGCTCAGCAGGCCCGCGCTCGCCTCATGCAGCGGCGTGATCGGCGGCCCGCCGGTGAAGCCGGACGCCACAGCCTGTCCCATGAAGCCTTGGATGGCGGGCCAGCAGCGCTGGAGTGCGATGCCGAGCACGGGGCGGGGCGGGATGCGCGCCGTGCCGAACTCCTGGTACGGCATGATGGGCGATGTGGAGCCGACGACCGCGTCCCAGTCCTCGACCTCGTGCTCTATGCTGTCTCGAAGGTCACCCGTGCGGAGCAGCGGATCGTCCGGCGTGAAGCCTAGCCGCACTCGCTCGCGCTTCGTGCTGTCAGCAAGCGGCGACCACGCTGCGAACGGGCCGGCACCCTGCTGGTAGGTGCCGAACTCGGACTTGGCCTCGGCTTCCAGCAAGCCCGCGCTCGCCTCCAGCGCCTCGTGCGTGCGGACCAGCACCTCGGCCGTGTTCTCCTGGAGCAAGTGCGAGAGGCTTTCGAGGCTGGGAAGCTCCTTCACGTCTTCGGCTCCTCGAACACCATCCGGCTCCAGTCGAACGTGCCGCCCTCAAGTTCGCCGGCAACGATGCAGAGGGCCTGCCGCCACTCGTCGCCCATGCCGAACGCGACGTCGAACGGAACGCCGGTCCTCACCAGCGCCATGGCTTCGCGGATCGGCCCGTGGTGGGCGATCCGCCTCAGCCGTTTTTTGCCGCGGCCTCGTCCGGCGCCGCGAAGTGCTCCTGCACGCCGAGCATGACCGCCTGCACGCCATCCTCGTCCAGCCGGACGATCAATGCCTCGATCTCCCCCTTGCTGCCGGGCTCGGCGACGGGCTGGCCGTCGATCGCGGCGACGAACAGCAGCGGCAGTACCATGCCCATGTAGACCTGGTTCTGCGCGGCGGTCCCGAGTGCCTCGACCAGCCGGAACTGGGCGAGCACGCCGGGCTTGCGGAGCCGGATCGTGTGGCCGGCGGCATCGGTCACGTCGACTGGCTGCGCGGCCTGCCGGACCAGCGCCTCGCTCGCCTTCTCGCCCTCATGCATCGTCACGGTCGCACCGCCGACGCGGGCCTGCCTGGGAGCCGCCATGATCAGGCCTGCTGCACGCGACGGGCGGCCATGAACGACACGCGCTGGGAGACGCTCTTGTCGCTCGCCCAGTCGCCCGCGTCGTCGTAGCTCAGCAGCACCTTTTCGAACCGGAACTGCGACAGGGCGCCGCTGGGCTCCACGATGGTCTGCTGCATGGTCGCGGGCTCCTCGTCATCGCCGGCATAGTAGGCGGCCTCAAGGTCTGCGAAGTAGGCGTCGATCGCGGGGCTGCGCCGTTCGATGTTGAAGGTGCCGGACCAGCCCTCGTGCCACCGCAGGTTGTCGATGGTGCCGTCGAGACCCTTGATCTTCTGGTTCGTCATGTCCGGCTTGGCCGTAAAACCGGTCACCTTGTCGAGGCGCAGCACGGCGCCGCCGGGCAGGATCACCACGAGCGTGACGTCACGCCCGGTCGAGTAGCCTTGCTGCGACATTCGGGATGCTCCTGGGCTTACTGCGGCTGAACGTCGGCGACGGTGATCGACACCGACTGCCCGCCCTCGACGTTGATCAGCAGCTTGGTGATCACCGACAGGAAGGTGACCCGCACGTCGGCCTGCATGTAGCCGGCGGCGACCCGTGCGGCGGGGTTGTTGCTGGCGTCGAGCGTGATTGAGAACGGCTGCTTGGCGGCGTCGCTCACGTCGCCGATCATGCCTTCCTGCCACATGCCGGACAGGAAGGCGTTGAGCGTAGCCGACGCCTGGAGGCGGGTCGCCGCGCTCTGAAGCCGGCCGATATAGAGCCCCATGCCGCTGTTCAGCGTGTAGGCGATATAGTTGATCAGACGGGGGTAGTTGTCGCCGTTCACGACCGCGCTGGAGCTTGCGTTGCAGCCGATCCGGACGCCGAAGTAGCTGCCGCCGGGGCAGGGATTGGCGAGCACGTCGATGCCGGCGCTGGCGAGCGCCTGAAGGTCGGCGGCGGAGTAGACCCCGTTCTGCACCGATTTCTGGGTGCCGATGATGCCGTAGAGCTGCTTGTTGAGCGAGGACTGCTCGGGCGAGAGCGAGGATAGCCGGCCGGCGACGAACGCCTGCGGGCTGATCAGCCGCTGCTGACCGTTGGCGGTGTCGTTGAAATAGCACCAGTCGCCGAACAGCAGCTTGAGCGCATAGCCGTCGATCCCGGCCGCAGCCTTGACCGAAGCGGCGTTGGCCACCGTGTCGCCAGCCGGCCCGGCCGCGATCATGTAGACGCCCTCGGACAGGCCGAACGCGAGCTGCGCGGCCCACGTCGTGCTGTCATCGCAATCGGCCAGGAAAGCGACCGAGACGCCGGTGGAGCGCAGAGCGTACATGCCCTTTCGGGGCGTCGCGTCCTGGCCGACCAACACGGCGCCCGTGATCGTCCCCGCGCCGTCGGTGCCGCCAGCCAGTGTGACGGACCCTGCGACCGGAGCCGATACGGAGGCGCCAGCGGCGGCGATGATCAGCCGCGAGGGCCCGCGGACGCTGGAGACGCCTGCGTTCACCGCCGCGGCCAGCGCGATCCAGAGCGCATTGCCGGACAGGCCGGCGCCGATATTGTCGAACACCTCCGGCACCGAGCCGGGCAGCGAGACGGTGACCTTCCACGTTCCCGTCGCGGTGCCGGCCGCGACCGCGACCTGGAGCCTGTTGCCGAGCGAGCCGGTATACTTGGCGGTCGCGGTCAGCCCGTTGGTACCGAGCGTGCCCGCGGCGGCGGTGTCGGTGCCGTCCGTCACGCGGACGCAGCGCATGTCGTTGGCGCCGTTCAGGATCGCGGCCCACACCGCCGTGCCGAGGTCGTACTTGCGGGGCTGGATCGCGCCGAACAGCCGCACCTGCGCCGTCAGGTCGCCGACCGTGGTGGGCGCGTTCACCGGCCCCCACGACGCCGTGCCGACGATGCCGAGCACGTTGGTGGGCAGGCCGTTGACGAAGTTCTCGGACGGCGGGACGATCTGGACGTAGACGTCCGGCACATAGAGCGCGTTCGTGTTGAGCGCGCCGAGCTGCACGACAGGCATCAGGCGTTCTCCTCGGGCTGGGCGGGCACCTCGACCGGCTCGGACACGGCGACGACGTAGCCGGCATGCTCGGACGCGAGCACTTTGCTCACGGTCTCGGGATCCACGATCTCGTCGCCGATGGCGTGGTCGTCGAACGGCTGGGTCACCCTGAGCGGCATGGGGCTGTCCTAGACTGGAGGTGTGCTGCGGCTGACGCCGAGGGCGAGTGGGAAGGCGCCGGCGAGCGCGAGATCGAGCGAGGTGTTGACGATCGTGCTGGTGATCGCGGTCTGCTGCTCGGTCTGGGCGGCCGGATAGTCGACGGCATAGATCAAGTCGCGCCGGTAGACGCCCGAGGTCTGCTGGCCGTCGTCCTGGCGGGAGTTGACGTAGGTCAGGATGCCGACCGCGCCGTCCGGCAGCGGTAGGCGGGAGAGCGCCGCCAAGCCGGGATCGATCACCTTCGCGAGCGCGTCGCGTCCGGCGGGCGTACCCGCCCATATCGTGATCTGGAACTGCTGTTGCTGGCGACGCAGTTCACGGGTTGCGGTGTTCGCCTGCTCGTCCCACTGCTCGTCGCCCATGATGACGGAGGTCGTCGTGCTGCCCGGCCGGGGGTAGACCGAAACATGGACGCCGCCTGCGGCAAGGTCGCGCTCAAGCGTGTCGGGGTTGGGCCAACCCTGATAGACCTTGACCGGCGCGGAGGTGGCCGAGGGTTGCCCCATGCCGTCCGGGTAGGCGAGTGCGACGATCACGCCGACGAGCGCGTCCGCCACGTCCGTCATGTCGGCCATGGTCAGACCTCCAGCGACTGCACCGACAAGCGGTGCCCCATGCTGTCCCAGTAGGGCGTGACGACTTGGTAGCGGCCGCCGCGCTCGTCCAGCATCACGTCCCGCTCCTGCACGACGCCAGCGTCCAGCGCGTCGCGCGGGATGTAGACGTAGTACATGGGCCGGAGCGCATCGCCGGGCAGGCCTACCGAGTTGTGGGGGCCTTCACGCTGGGCCTGGATGCTGCACCGGACATTGCTGGCGACCGGCGTCTCGCTCGCGGCCGTCTCGCCGCCGTAGGCGACCTTGCCGATGCCAGTCTGGGCGCCGGGGCGCCGGAAGGAGACGAGGCGGGGGTAGACGAACGACACCGCTACTCGTCCATCTCGGCGTTGATCTGGGCAGCGAGGCGATGCGCGGCGCCGAGGAGCAGGCCGAAGTTGGCAGCGTCCGTCCACATCTGACCGACGCAGCCGTCACGATAGACGATCGCCAAGCCGAGCGATGAGATTTCGCCTGCCTCAGCTTTTGCGAGCACATCCTTCAGCATTGGGGTAACGGTGTCGCCAAGCGGCTCCGGCTCAAGCGCGACGAGCTTGCTCACGCCAGCCGCCGCACGCGATAGGGCTCCAGCAGCGCCTTGATGTCCGGATCGAAGTCGGTCTGATCGAACCGCTCGACGGTGGTGCCGCCGGCCGAGAACCGCCGGAACCGGCCGCCCATGTCGGTGGCGGCTGCCACGCCCTGGATCAGGCTCGCCGTGGCGATCTTGATCGCGTCGGGCACGCCGTCTGCCGGGAAACCTGCCACGTAGCGGAGCCGCACGTCAGCGTAAGGCGCACAGAACAGGCCTTCCGGCACCCACACCTCGCCGGTGGTCGCGTTGAGCGACGCCTGCCCTGGATCGAAGGCCTGCCAGAGCGGCACGGTGCCGAACTGAAAAACCGACGCCAGCAGGCCGTAGTCTTCCCGCCATTCGCGGCCACGACCCGGCGCATAGCGTCCGGCACCGCTCACGAGCCTCACCGCCTGCGGCCGCGATACCTGCGTCACCGAGCGCCGGCCGACCGGTCGCTCCTCGGCGATGCACAGCCCCGTCTCCAGCGTCGAGCCGGCGGCATGGTCCAACCGGAGCCGCGCGAAGGTGACGGTCGTGCCATCGGCCGCGGCGATGCTGGCCGCCTCGCAATCTGGCCCGTCGCGGTTGATGACCACCGCTTCGCCGATCAGGTCGGGCGAGATGCCGGGCAGGGTGACGGTGACATTCAGGCCAGCTTGGACCGCGACCGGCAGCGCCAGCGACAGAGCGGGGTCAAGCCCAGCCATGTAGGCCGGCATGCCTGCCGCGTCCGGCTTCCAGATCAGCCCCTCCGGCCGGCCGAGATAGCCGTCCACGGCGGCCGACGCGCGCATGATCTGGTCTGCAGTCGCATCCGGCGCGCCGAATGCCGGCGGGTCGAACGGCAGCGTCAGGTAGGCCGAGCTCACGCAATCAGCCGCCGCATGTGCTCGGGCAGCATGATACGGGTCGAGCGTGCGATGCGCTGGCCGATCAGGTACTTGCCGAGCGAGTGCGGCACGACGGCCGAGCCCTCCTCGAACCGGACGGGGAACACGCGCGGCGTAGTGCCGTCATCCTCGAACCACTCGCGGAGACACTCCGCGGCGGGCAGGTGACCCGCCGGACAGGCCTGAAGAGCCATGTCCGGCGTGTCGCCGTTATAGTAGACCCGCACGGTTCAGCCTTACGACGGCAGCGGCCGCGTGACGGCGACCATGGCGTGGCTGTAGGCGGCGGCCTTGTAGATGACGGCCGCGAACCACACGCCGACATACTTGGCCGCGAGATCACCGATCAGGCCGAGCTGGAACAGCCGCGGCAGGAGCGACGCGTTGTCGCCGCCGCCGTTGATGACCGGCACCTCGATCTGGCGCTCGTCCACGATGAACGCGAGATAGTTGCCGTTGCCGGTCGTGGGCGCCGCAAAGCCGTAGCTCGTATCGGAGGTGTAAGGGATGTCCGGATCGGGAATCAGCGGCAGGATGCCGGCCTGGGTCCGGATGCCCTGCACCACCACGCCCGCCACGTCGACGTTGTCGAGCTTGATCGACTGGGCCTTCGCCTCGCGGTCGATAAAGTCGCAGAGCACCGGGTTGCAGTAGATGGCGGTCGGACGGACCTTGTAGGTCGTGTTCGCCATCATGCTCGCGACCTTGGCCTTGAGCCCGTCGATGATCGACGCGCCGTACGCGATCTGCGACTTGTTGGTGATCTGATTCACCGCGCCGACGAACTGGATCGTGGTGGGCGTCGCGAGCGAGGTGTCGGTTCCGACCCAAAGGGCCGGACCGGCGCTGCGCACGATCGCGTTGGTCACGTCCTCCACATCGGTCGCCTCGACGCGGGCGAACTGGCCCTGCTGGCGGGTCACCTCGGTGTCGAACAGGCCGAAGTTGCTCTGCGCCGTCAGCGCCTTGATCATCGCCGGGCGCTCGACGCGGGTCGGGCCGGTCGCGGTCGCGGTGATGTTGCGCGGATCGGTGAAGCCGCTCTGGGCGATCGCGGTCTGCTCGAAATAGCGATGCGGGTGGCCGGTTGCAGGCACCTTGTTGAACCGGGTCAGCGCGATCGAGTCGCGGCGCACCATATCGGTGATCTCGCTCTCGTACATGTTGACCTCGATCGCACCGGTGCCGAGGAAATCGGCGGCGGCCTTCATCGGGTCGGCCCACTGGGCCTGGGTGTCGTTCATGGCATCGTCCTCACAGGCTCAGTGGTGAAGGGGGTCAGGCGAGCTTGCCGGCCTGGCGCAGGGCGGCCTTGGCGCGCATCCGCTCTGAGATGGGCAGGCCTGCGGCGTCGAGCGCCGCGTCGACCTTGCTTACCGCCAGCTTCTCGTCGCCATCGCCGATCGTGAGATCGCCCTTGGCGAGCATCGCCGTGATGGCGGCCGGCAGCGTCTTGCGGGTCGGCTCCGGCGAGCCATTCCGGGCCGCCGCCTGCATGTCGGCGACCTTGGTCTTTTCCCCGGCGAGCTCATCCCGAAGGGCCTTGAACGCGGGATCGTCCTCCAGCTTGGACGTCGCGCCGGGCTTGGCCTGGTCCGCAGAGGCATACATGCCGGCATAGTAGCTGGCCGGCACGCGGCCCTGCGCCGCATCGGAGCGCATGGACGCGCTCATTGCGCGCAGCACCTTGACGTGGCCGGAGCGCTCGTCGGTGCCGACGCCCTCGCCCTCCATCTGGTCGGCCATCTCGTCCATCTTGGAGGCGAACGGCTCGACCTTGGCTCGCACGGCGGCGGACGCCTGCATGGCATCGGTGATCTTGGTCTGATCGGCCTTGACGCTCGCCAGCTCGTCGGTGAGCGCCTTCATGGCCGGCGCGAGCATCGTCTCGAACTCTTCCTTGGTCATCGCGATATCTCCTTCCGCAGCGGCGGCGAGCGAGGTGGACGAATATGCCGCCTTGTCCTTGCGGAGGATCGCGGCGCCGGTGAAAAGGCATTCGGTGATGTCGAGCGGATTGGCGTCGGCGTTCGCGACGAACACGTTGGCCAGCTCCCACGAGAAGCCGAGCGTGTCCTTGTCAGCCTGGATGCGGCCCACCTCGTCCGGGAAGTCCGACGCGTAGAGGTGACCGTCGATGTGGATCGCGTCGTCGCGTATCGCCGCCGCCGTGATGACGCCGACCTTGCGCTTCACGTCGTGCCCGTCCTGCGAGACGACGTAGTTGACACCCATGTGTATGAGCGAATCCAGCGCCTTCTCGGCCGCTGCGGCCCGCAGGATCACGCGTCGGCCCTTGGCGCCTTCGGGAGCCTTGTCGCTGGCTTTGTCGAGCTGGGTCAACACGCCCGAGAACGGCAACCGGTTGGGATGATCGCTCTTCGGCTTGGTGAGGGCCATCGCCGAGAGCGGCACGTCCAGCCTGATGCCGACGACGGGCGCCGGATCGGCAACCAGAGGCACCGTCATGGCGCGATCAAGCCCTGGTGCGCGACTTCACGAAGTCGACCAGCGCCACGATGTCGGCCGGCAGACCGGTCAGATCGTGATCGAAATCGGAGAGCTTGTTCTTGAGCTCGGACCAAGCGACCTCGACCTGATTGATCGCCGACCCGCGGGTCATCGAGGGCGCGCGATACGTCTCGGCCGCGATCGGCCCGGTGCGCTGCGTCTCCATGTTGGGCGCGACACTCGGGTCGGCGCCGGGCGACGCGTTAAGCACGACCGGCAGCACCGCCGGACCATCGCCGGTCTGGACGATCGTGCTGGTGGCCGGCTCGGGCACGTCGAGCTGCGGCTTGGCCTCGGCATCGGGGCCACGGCTGGTGATCAGATCGGCAGCCGGGCCGGACTTGGGTGCAGTCGGGTCGAGGTCGACACCGACCGCCAC
The DNA here is from genome assembly GCA_937858325.1 of uncultured Acetobacteraceae bacterium. Taxonomy (GTDB): domain Bacteria; phylum Pseudomonadota; class Alphaproteobacteria; order Acetobacterales; family Acetobacteraceae; genus CAHJXG01. Next base: position 8,325 of record CALMAB010000308.1, on the reverse strand, counting down.
CGGGTTCGCGTCGCTCTTCACCGGCTGCTCGGCCGGCTTGGCGCCATCGTCGGTGCCGGTCTTGACGGTGAGCGTCGACCGCTGGTCGTCGGCGGGCTTGGGATCGGACATGATGGTGTCTCCTTCAGGCGACGAGCAGGACGGCGAGCGAGCCCGCGGCGAGGGTGGCGTTGGCAGCGGGGCTGACGGTCACCGTGTTGCCGCTCACCGACGCGGAGACGCCCGCGGCAAGGTTGCCGACGAACACCGCCGTGCCGGGGATCAGCATCCCAGCGGGGATGTTGGCCGTGACCGAAGCACCGTTGCCGGAGCCGGCCGGATAACTGAGTGTGAGCTTGCTTAGGTGAATGCGGTCGCCGTTCGGCAGCGCGTCGGCGCCGTCCAGCACGGACACCGAGTGTACGATAACAGCCATTCAGGCCTCCGTAGGATCGGGCTTGGGGGCGGGGCGCCAGGGTTGCAGGTTGGGGTCGTCCACTTCCTTGGCGCCGTTGGCGGCGGCCTTGGCGATGGTGACGTCGACGCCGGTCAGGTCGGCGAAGGCGGTTGTCAGCGGTGGGCGGCTGCGCGTCTCGCGATACTCGTTCGGCGTGGTCGCGCCGGCCTGATATTCGATTGCGTAGATCTCCGCTGCGCGCTTCTCGTCCTCGCGATCAAGGCCGAGGTAGCGAAACCGCAACTGCGAGAAGCCGAGGCGGCGCTGGATGACCTTGGTGAGCACCGCCTCGAACTCGCGGGCTCGCGGCTTGATCGCCTGATCCCAATCGCGTTCGGAGCCGACCTCGGCAGTCGAGCGGTTGACGTCGCGCTCGACGCCGAGGTTCATGGGCGAGAGATCGAACGCCAGCGCGATCTCGGTCTTCAGGAACTCTTGGTATTGCAGGAACAGCGCCTTGTCGCCTTCGGGGTAGAGACGGGTGACCTTGCCGTTCTTGGTCCCGATGATCGGAACCTTGCCCTGCCCCTCGACATCGTTCGTCCAGTAGACCCGGAACGCAGCCATGGCGGCGGCATCCACATCCTCGCCGAGGTCGACCGCGATGCCGGCGCGCGCATTGCCAGCGACCTTGGCGGCGAACAGGCCCGTCTCGATCTGACGGTCAATCGACGTGAACGCGACCTCAAGCGGCCCTAGGCCGAACGGCGTGGAGGTCGACGGGTTGGGCGTGATGTAGACGAGTTCGTCGTCGCGCAGCGGCACGGTGCGGTCCGATGTGCCCAGCATCAAGGACGGCGAGATCGACTGCAAGTAGCGCGGGGTGGCAGATGAGCCGTCCCACAGCGGATTGATCTGGATCGACAGCCCGTCCGCAGGCCACATCCAGAGCGGCCGCAGCGGGTCACCGGACAACTGCGTCTCGAACGCGCCGGCACCGGTGAGGACATCCTCCACCACGCGCTCGCTGAACGACCTGAACCCGTCGTCGCCATTCGGGTGATGCAGGCAGTAGCTCGCGGCTTCGATCTGCCTCTTCAACTCGGCATTTTCTGCCACGCCGGGCAGCGGGACTATCTCCCAGTCCAGCATCGCGATCGGGTTCTTCACCGCGTTGATTGCGCGGCGGGCGTAGGGCGTGCGGGCGAAACGGCGCAGGGCGCGAGGCGTGGGCTTGGCGACCGGCTTGTCGGGGCGCCGATTGCCGCTGAACCCGGGAAAAGGCATCGTGTCGCGGCGCGGCTCGGCGGCCCGGCGCCCAAGGCGCAGCCATTTGCGGTCGATCAGGGCCACGGGTCAGCCCCAGACGAACCGGTGCCCCTGATCCGCGATCATGAGCTCGGTGAGCGCCCATACGGCGGCGTCGAGCCGATCGGGCGATCCTGCGCCCTGGTAGCCCGCCGTCGTCATCATGCCCATCTGCTCCTCAAGCTCGGGGAATGCGCCGACGTGGTGGACCTTGCCCTGCTCGTAGAGCGCAGCGACGGGCTCGGCCCGGATGTGCTTGCCCCTGGACGCCGTGACGGCCTTGTAGGGCAGGTGCGGCGCGGCGGTGCGGAGCGTATGCTCCACCATGGCGCCACCGTAGTTCACTTCGGCCACGATGCGGTCGGCGCCATAATGCTTGGCGGCTGCCGCAACCTTGTTGGCCCAGCCGTCCGGGCTCAGGCGACAGGAGAGGTCGTCCAGCACGTAGGCGTGATCGTCATGCCCGAGGCCGGCGGCGATGATGCCCTGACTATCGCCGCCCGAGCCATCCGAGCCGGACGGGTCTACCCCGATTACGAGCCGTTTAAGCGCGAGAGGCTCGTCAACCCGTAGCTTCTCGATCCGATCGATGGGCCAGAGCGTGTCCGGCACCTCGGACAGGTACTTGCCCTCGAGGAAGCGCTGGCGCTGCCGCTCCGGCAGGGAGGCAAGCTCGGCCAGATACTCCGCCGGCAGGTTGGGATTGTCGGTGGGGTTCATCACCGCATGCGCGCGGGAACCGGGCTCGACCGGCAGATGATTGTCGGGCCGCTTGCCCAGCACGAACTCCTGATAGGTCCAATGCTGCCGGCCCGTCGGGTTGAGGTCGTAGTAGGCCTTCAGCTTGAGCGGCCGTCCGTCGCTTTTCACGGCCTTCTGCGCCAATCGGGTGCGCAATGTCAGGATCGTGTCGTAGGCGACCTGGCTGGACTCGTTGACGTAGACGGTCGCGTATTCCTTGCCGAGGATCTTCTCGACCCGGTCCGCGTCATCCAGGCCGGCGAACCAGACCTCGGCGCCATTCGGCAGCGTGACGTACTGATCGGTCTTGTTGACGTCGTAGGCGCAGGCCGGAAACGCGAGCCGCATCATGCGCGGCCAGGTGTCCATCAGCACCGATTGGCGGACATCGACGTTCTGCCGGCGGGCGATCAGGTGCCGCGATCCGGGAGCGCTGATCCCGCGCTTGGCCACCGCATTCGTGAGGACGAAGGTCTTGCCGGACCGCGAGCCGCCATAGACGAGGTTGTGGCGCTCGGGACCAGCCAGCAGCCGGAGGACATCCTGCTGCTTGGCCGTCAGCTCAAAGGTCGGCGTCGGGCCCGGAGAAGGTGACGATGAACCCTCCGCCATGCTCATGCTCGACCTTGTCGCGCCATTCCTTGGGCTTACGGTTCTTCAACCAGAAGATGCAGGCGGTGTCGCTGGGCGGGACGTGCTCTACATAGGCATGCTCGAACGAGACGCCCTCAAACGCCATGATCTTGACCGCGTCGTAACTGTAGCCGGTCGCCTTGCGATACAGGGACATCTCGACCCGATCGTCCGCTGCCTTCTTCCCGACCTGCAAGGCATCCGCAAACTCGGGATGCGCGTGCCGCCAATTGTAGATGGTGCGGTCGCTTATGTTGAAGAAATCGGCGACCTCGCGATCGGTAGCCCCCAGCTGCGCCAGCTTGCGGGCCTGCTCGACGAACTCGGGCCGGAAGGCGGACGGACGCCCTGCAGGGTTGCGCTCGGCCGCCGCGTCGTGGTCGGGCATGATCAGCCGAAGACGGGCGCAGGCTGGACGGCAGCGTCAGCCGCAGGCGCCGGGGCGATCACCACCGGATCGGCGCCGGTCACGCCAGCATCGGCCGGCTCGGTGCCAATCTCGTCGTTGATGCCCGACACCGCGGACGCGAGATCGTCCTTGGTCGGCAGCGCCGCCACCGTGTCGCTGAGCGCCTTGAACTGATCGGCGTCGACTGCGCCCGCGATCACCTGGCCGTGGTCGGCGAGCTTGCTGTTCACGTCCGCCACCTGCTTGCGGAGGTCGACGATGGCATCCCAGAGCTTCATGGCGGTCATTCCCTCAATCGTGATCGGCGGACGGGTAAGAGCGAGCGACCACCGCATCAGCTGATGCGCGACGCGGTGGCGGAGAGAGGTTGCAGGCCGCGACGGCGCGGCGCACAGCATCTCGGTCAGGGTCGGGGCATGGTGGGGCTCCGCTGTGGCGAGGGCATAGCTTACGCTGGGTGGCTTCGAAGAAGCTCGTCCGGCGGGTGACCTCGCTGGCCCTCTACACCGAACCGGCCGCTTAGGCGGCGGCACTCATCTGAGCTGACGCGCCGTCTACACTGTTCGACAACAGCAGCCAAGAGGCAATCTTCACCCGCATCTTGCCATCGAACAGGACCAGCGAGAACTTGCCGTCGCTCGTCTCGACGACGCCGTTCAGACCGGCAAATGCGCCTTCGGTCGGCCGTACCTTGAGCCCGACCGACACGGCGTAGTGCCGCGTCATGCGGATCGCCCGGCGAGCACGTTCCTCCGCTTGTCGGAGCGCCGCGATCTCGCTGTCAGCGACGATTGGCGCTCGACCGCCAGGGTGGAAGACCGAGAAGTCAGGATGCGGACTGACCGGAAGGCGCTCAATGAACCGCAGTTCGGGCAGGTGCTGCTCGCGGGCGAACACGAAGCCCGGCATGATCGCTGCCTCGCGCTCGACAAAGCCACCAGGCCTGATCAAGCGCTTGCCACGAGGCGGCTTGACGCGCTTCACTTCCCGCGGCGCCCAAGCCTCGATCCCCGCCGCCACGAGTGATCCCACCAGCCGCAGCGTCCTGCGGCCGTTTGTACGCAAGATGCACCAGCCCTGTTCGTCGGTCACCTGATCAGCCTTTCCGGTCTGAAGAAAACTGCTTAATTCCGCTAGAACGGCACATCGTCGTCGAGCTCGTCCCGAGCCGGCGCGCGATAGCCAGCTTGGTTAGAACCGCTCTCGACACGCCCAGTGGCGGCAGGCTGACGAGGTTCGTATCCGCTACCGCCACCAGAGTTCTGATCCTTGCCGTCCAGCAGCAGGATGCGGGCATCGAAGCCCTGGAGCACCACCTCGGTCGAGTAGCGGTCGTTGCCCGACTGGTCCTGCCATTTCCGGGTCTGCATCTTCCCCTCGACCATCACCTTCGACCCCTTGCGAAGGTACTTGGACGCGATGTCGGTGAGACCGTCTTGGAACACGGCGACGTTGTGCCACTCGGTCTTTTCCTTGGCTTCGCCGGTGTTCCGGTCCTTCCACCGCTCGCTGGTGGCGATCGAGAAGTTCACGACCTTCCCGCCGTTGCTAAAGCTCTTGGTTTCCGGGTCCTTGCCGACGTTGCCGACGAGGGTGACCCTGTTCAGTGATCCTGCCACTCAAGTTCTCCGGTGATCCGCGTCCGGCACTTGGGCTGCATCGGTAACTGCATCGGTCGGGTAATGGCCCCTAAAGGGCCATCCCAACCGATGCACCGATGCAAGTGCCTTCTGCATCGTTGCATCGACGTGCATCGATGCGCTTTTGCGTACCGATGCAGTCATGGTGTCGCCCACTTTCCAACGACGACAAACTTGCGCGACACGCGGTTGCCGTCCTGCTTGTCGACGATCTCCAGGGCGCCGCCACGTACCCATTCCGCGACGAGGCGCGTCACGCGCGCCCGATCGGGTTTTAGGTCGAGGTCGAGACCAAGTGCTTCGCCTACAGCTTTACCGACCCAAGCCTCAGCCCGGGGGCTATCGCGCCAGTCACTGGCGCCCACCACTTGCTGGACACGGATCAGATCGTGCACCGACAAGCCTTGGAAGGGGTCCGGTGGCGACCAGGCGCAGGCCACGCCTACACTGTCGCCGTTGTCGAGATCGACATTGTTCATGCGATACCACGCCGCTTTTTCCGGCGGAGCGAGGTTCACCTTGTCGTTCTCGACGCGAAAGAAGAACCGGATTTCGTCCTCGGGAACACCTAGCCGGTTGGCTTCTTCGACAGTCATCCGGTTATAGACGGCGACCGATCGCGCTGCGCCGATCAGCGAGACGGCGCCGCGGGCGCTCTCCGCATTGGCCTCAGCGCCGTTCTGCTTGCGGACGTGGTGAACGAGGTTGATCGAGCAGTTGCATAGGTCTGCGATCCGGACCCATTCCTTGGCGACCACGTCGATCTTGTTGTTGTCGTTCTCACTGACCGCGTGCGAGCTGACGAATGGGTCGACGATCAGCACGTCGATCCCGCGCTCGCTGATTTCCGCCACCAGCGCTTCGACGATCGGCGTGACAATCTTCACCCCGTCGGCCGTTTCCTCGGCGATAGTGAGGCGCTGATCGCGGCCGCTGTCGACGTAGAGCCGGTTGCCAAGCTCGTCGGGTTTGATCGTGAAGCGCTTCGCGGCGGCATGAACACGCCGCTCGGTCTCCTCTGACGGGTCCTCAAGATTATAAATCCAGACCGATGTCGGACCCTCGTGGACGGCTTGCCCGTACAACTCGCGTCCGGACGCGAGGGCAAGAGCTTCGCCGATCTTGAGCGATGACTTGCCGATGCCACCGGCCGCTACGTCGACCGAAACGAAGCGGCGAAGGAGGTGGCGACCGTAGAGCCATTTCCTGGGCGGGATCTCTGCCTCGTCTCGCCAAGCGAACGGCGTCGCGCGAAGAACGCGATCCTGTTCCGGCGGGGGCGTGAACACAGCCGCCACGTCCTCAGGACCGTAGTGAGCTGCTTGGTCGTTAAAGTCGGTTCCCTCAGCACCCTGCATATCAGGCGCGACGACGCGGCCACCGACCGCCTCGGCGGCCAATCGCGCCGTCTCGATGCCATTGGCGTCCGCGGCGACGATGATCGGCCGGCCCTGGTGGCGCTTCGCTGCGATCCGGGCGGTTCGCTCCAGCGCGCCCTTGCTGAAGCCGACGACGACGAGGAGTCCTGTCGCGGCCTGGATCGTGGCCCCGGTAGCGAAGCCCTCGACGATCACGACTGGGCCGCCAGCGACGTCGCCCAAGGTCAGCGTGCCACCGGTGACGGGAGCTCCGGCATGGAACAGCTTCCCGCCATCAGGCGTGATCGACTGGACGGACTGGATCAGCCCATCGGCACCGTAGATAGGCACCAGTAGGTTAGCGCCTTCGGTCCGGCAACCGTAGGGAGCAACGTCCTTGCGGGACAGGTATGCGTTCGCCGTCCCGTTGAACGGAAGGGCTCGAGCCCACCTCGACCGCGCGTCCTGTGTCGCGCTATCCTGCTTGCGTCGATGCTCGGCCTCGCGACGCCGCGCTTCCGCATGGCGTCGTTCGCAGTCGGCGTCGTCCAGCTTCGGCGCCTCACCGCCCGAGAGGAAGCGGATCGCCTCGCCGATTGTGATGTGCTGCGTGCCAGCGACGAAGTCGATCACGTCGCCATGCGCGCCGCAGCCGAAGCAATGATACGTCTCGTCCTTGAACAGCACGAGGCTGGGGTTCTTGTCCGGGTGGAAGGGACACACGGCGACCTTGTTGCCGCCGGCCCGTCGCAGCGGAAGAACCCTGGCGACCTCGGCCTCCAGCGGATGATCGCGGCGAACCGCGTCAAAATCGACCGCCATCATGCCGTCGCCAGATCGTAGACATCGAACAGCATTTGCGTGTCGTCGCGGGTCAGCAACCCCTGGCAGCAGGCGTCGATGATGGCCGCCTTGCGAGCGGCTGCCGTAGGAAGGCCGTTCAGACGCTCTTGAAATGGCCGCAGCGCGGCGGCATCACTGATCGCTTGAGCCCAGAGTTGAGTGGCCGGAGCAGCCATCATGCCGGCCGCACCGTCACCGCGACGCCAGGCTCCTCGCCGTAGCGCTTGGTGATCCTTGCCGAGACGATCTGGCTATCGTCGACGTAGACGATGCCGTTCATGCCATCGGCCAAGCTCTTCAGGTAGTTGTCGATGTCCGGCTTACCGGCCGGCCTGATCGTGCCCGCGACGGCCGCCAGCTTGTCCCGCTTGGGCCAGCTCTTCGGGATCGGCACCGCGAAATGGGCCTCGACCTCGACGGGCCCCGTATAGGGATCGACCGGACCGACGCTCGCTCGCGCTTGGTCGGCCACCATCGTCTCAAACCGCTTGGTCTTCTCCGGTGTGTACGCACGCGCGAAGCCGCCCCGCGTCGTAAGACGAGGGCGGCCTTTGGCGACCGGCACACCGTCAATGATGAAGCTGGCGATCAAGCGCTAACCTCGCCGGTAGCCAGGAAGCGCCGCCGACTGGCCTGCGCCGCCAGTAGTGTGCATTCGATCAAACGCCGGTCGGCCCGGTAGCGACTGCTCAGATCGGCCACGGTCAGAGCCGCCAACCGCTGATCTGATATGCTCGCCAGCTCGGTCTTGAGCTGGACGATCACCGCAGCGTCGCTGGGCTGCTTAGCGCCGTACCGCCTCATGCCGCCCACCTCTCGACCGTAGCATCACCGAGCGGCGTCCCCGTGAGCCCGCCGATCAGCCTCCGGCCCATGCCGACAGGGATCACGAAACACTCCGGCCCAGGCGGATCGCGGCGGTCATCCGCGTCCGTGAACTGCGCCTCGCGCAGCCCGATGCCGGCGTGCATGGCCGCGACTGCCGGTGGCAGGCCGTCCCGCCTAGCGATCCGGTAA
>CALMAB010000307.1 GCA_937858325.1 uncultured Acetobacteraceae bacterium | reverse complement strand
GCCCGGGCCGCGGGCGTCCAGGTTTCCCCGCTGTCCGCGTGCTTCGGCGGCGTGCCGACGGCCCAGGGCTTCCTGCTGGGCTACGCGGGAACCCCGGAAAACGAGATCGAGCCTGCGGTGACACGGCTTCGGGACGTCCTGCGGGGCCGGGTCCACGCGGCTTGAACCCTGCCGCGTTGCCCGCCGGCGCCGGCAATGGGCATGAGGGTTGCATCGCGAACTTCGGTCAAAATGCCTTCGTGCCGGCCGACCCGTCCTGACCGCCATACCCAAGGAGACACGCTGCCATGCCAAGCCCGTTCCGCGCCATCACGGCGACCGCGCTGATCGCCTGGTCCATCCTGGCCTTCATGCGCCCGGCGCAGGCCGACGCGCTGGCCGACATCAAGCGGAACGGCGTCATCACCATGGGCGTGTTCGAGGACTTCCCGCCGTTCTCCTCGGTGGGCACCGACATGAGCCTGCGCGGCTACGACGTCGATTTCGCGAACGCCGTCGCGAAGTCGCTGGGCGTGAAGGCCAGGCTGGTGCCGGTCACCGGGCAGAACCGCATCCCGGCGCTGCAAAGCCGCAAGGTGGACATCCTGTTGAGCGTGGGGCACAGCGCGGAGCGGGAAAAGGTGATCGACTTCACGGCCGCCTACGCGCCGTACTACATCGCCGTGCTCGGGCCGCGCAGCCTCAAGGTGGGCGGTGCCGCCGACCTGGCGGGGAAGACCGTCGCCGTGAACCGCGGAACACTGGAAGACTCGTCGCTGACCGAGGCAGCCCCGCCCACGACCGACATCCGCCGTTTCGACAACTACAACGGCGTGATCTCGGCGTTTCTGGCGGGCCAGGTGCAGCTCATCACGGTTGGCAACGACGTCGGTTCCGCCGTCCTGGCCCGGCGCCCGGCCCTGGAACCCGAGCAGAAGTTCCAGCTCCTGAGTTCCCCCGACCACGTTGCGCTCAACAAGAACGAGCCGGCGCTGCGGCAGGCGCTCGACGACATCATCGGCGGCCTGAAAGCGGACGGCACCCTGAACCGGCTATCGATGCAATGGCTGCTCAAGCCGCTCGACCCGAAGGACCTGTAGCGCCGATGCCCGCCGGCGGCGTGCTGGAGGCCTACGTCGTCCCGATCCTGCACGGCATCTCGACCACGCTGCTGCTGATCGCGTTGACCGTGCTGCTTGGCGGCACGCTCAGCATCTTGGGCGCCGCGGCCCGGCGAAGCGCGACATCATGGGTCCGCGGCGGCGCCGGCTGGTATGTGGAGCTGTTCCGCAACACGCCGTTCATCGTGCAGTTGTTCTTTGTCTACTTCGGGTTGCCGAGCCTTGGCCTGCGGCTTGACCCGTTCGCGGCGGCCGTTTTTGCGATGACGCTGAACTTCACGGCCTATGGAACGGAGATGGTGCGGGCGGGGCTTGACGCCGTGCCGCCGGGCCAGCGGGATGCCGGGCGGGCGCTCGGGCTGCACGATTTCACGGTGTTCGGCCGGGTCGTGCTGCCGCAGGCGCTCCGCTCGGTGTTCCCGGCGCTGGTGAGCCAGGTGGTGATCACCATGCTGGAGTCCGCGGTGGTGTCGCAGATCGCCCTCCGCGACCTGACGTATGAGGCCGACCTGATCCAGTCACGCACCTTCCGCGCCTTTGAAACCTATGCCGTGGCGACCGGCATCTACCTCGGCCTTTCGCTTGTCTTGCGCCGGGCCGTGGGCCGGGCTGGCGGCCGGCTGCTTGGGCAGGGCCTTGGCTGATGGAGTTCACCCTTTGGGACATCCTGCGCAACCTGCTGCTGGCTGCGCGCTGGACGGCACTGCTGTCCGCCATGGCATTCTGCAGCGGTGGTCTCTCGGGTTTGCTGCTGCTGGCGCTCCGCATGGGCGGCAGCCCGGCTGTGCGAAGGCTGGCGACGGCCTTTATCGAGGTGTTCCAGGGCACGCCGCTGCTGATGCAGTTGTTCCTGGTGTATTTCGGCCTGCCTTTGCTTGGGCTGGACGTGCCGCCCTGGCTGGCGGCGCTGCTCGGGTTGACCCTGGCGGCCAGCGCCTACCTGGCGGAAATCTGGCGCGGCTGCGTTGAGGCCGTGCCGTTGGGGCAATGGGAGGCTGCGGCGGCCATGGGCCTGCACCGGTTCCGCCAGGCGCAATTGGTCATCTTGCCGCAGGCGCTGCGCATCGCGGTGCCGCCCACGGTTGGTTTCCTGGTGCAGCTCGTGAAAAGCACGGCCTTGACCTCGATCATCGGGTTTGACGAGCTGCTCAAGACGTCAAACGTCATCAACAACGCGACCTTCGCGCCGTTCACGGTGTATGGCTTGGTGGCATTGATATACTTTGCATTGTGCTACCCGCTCACGATGGCCAGCCGGACGCTTGAGCGCCGACTTGCGCTGGCAACGCGGTGACTTGGCCCTTTAGGAAACCACAAAGAAAGGCGGAGTGACGGCATGGGTGGCTTGGTGATCAGCGGCGGCCGGGTGGTCGATCCGGCGAGCGGGATGGACGCCGTGGGCGACGTGGCGCTGCTGGACGGCAGGATCGCCGCCGTGGGAACGGGGCTGGGCGGCGCCGAGCGGGTCATCGACGCCGCCGGGCTGGTGGTGGCGCCCGGCTTCATCGACCTGCACGCGCACGGCCAGTCGATTCCCGCCGACCGCATGCAGGCCTTCGACGGCGTGACCACGACGCTCGACCTGGAAGCGGGGGTGATGCCGGTGGCGTCCTGGTACCGGCGCCAGGCGGCGCAGGGGCGGGTGCTGAACTACGGCGCGTCCGCCAACTGGGCCTTTGCCCGCATCGGCGCCATGACCGGCTCCAACGAGGAAGCCTCGCTGGAAGCCTTCGGCCGCGCCATGCGGGACCGCCGCTGGGTGGACAACGTGGCCAGTGACCCCGAGGTGGCGGGCATCCTCGACCGCCTCGGCCGCGGGCTGGAGGAGGGCGGCATCGGCATCGGCATCCTCAACGCCTACGCGCCCGGCGCCGGCGTGCAGGAGCTGACGGCGGTGTGCGAGCTCGCAGCGGCGCACGGCGTGCCGACCTTCACCCACGTCGCGTACATGTCGCGCATCGATCCGGAAAGCGCCGCCGAGGCTTATGTCCGCCTGATCGGCTACGCCGGGGCCACGGGCGCGCACATGCACATCTGCCACTTCAACAGCTCCAGCAAGACGGACGTGGAACGCTGCGCCCGGCTGGTGAAAAAGGCGCAGGCGCAGGGCCTGCCGATCACGGTGGAGGCCTACCCCTACGGCACCGGCTCCACCGTGCTGGCTGCCGCCTTCTTCAACGATCCCGAGTTCGAGGCCCGGCACGGCACCGGCTATGATTCGGTGCAGCGGGTGACCGACGGGCGGCGCTTCCAGGACCGGGCGGAGCTGCTGGCGGCGCAGGCGGAGGAACCCTCGACCCTAGTGCTGTGGCACATCCTGGACACCGAGAACAACGAGCGCCACCGCGAGCTGCTGGACATGTCGGTGCTGTTCCCCGGCGGCGCCATCGCCTCGGACGCGATGCCCTGGTCGCTCCCTGACGGCACGACCTACGCCGGCGACGCCTGGCCGCTGCCGGAAGACGCCACCTCCCACCCGCGATCCGCCGGCTGCTTCACCCGCTTCCTGCGCCACTGGGTGCGGGAGCGCCAGGCGGTGTCGCTGCTGGACGGCGTGCGCAAGTGCGCGCTGATTCCGGCAGACATCCTGGCGCCGAGCACGCCCGCCATGCACGCCAAGGGCCGGCTGCGGCCCGGTGCGGACGCCGACGTGGTGGTGTTCGACATGGAAATGCTGACCGACCGGGCCGAGTTCTCGGCGATGAACCGCCCGGCGGAGGGCGTGCGGCACCTGCTGGTCAGCGGGCAGCCGGTGATCACCGATGGGGTGCTGGACGTGGCGGCGCGGCCGGGGCAACCGGTGCGCCGGCCCGTGGCCCCAAGCTGACGCGCGTGCCGGTCCCGGTCCTGCTGGTCGCGGGCTTCCTGGGCGCCGGCAAGACCACGGTGGTGAACCACCTGCTGGCCCATGCCGAGGGCCGACGGATCGCCGCTGTGGTCAACGACTTCGGCGCGGTCAACATCGACGCCGAGCTGATCGCCGGCGCCAGCGACGGGGTGGTCAGCCTGGCCAACGGCTGCATTTGCTGCTCGCTGGAGGGCGACCTGCTGCGCACGCTGGCAAGCCTGCTGCGGCGCAGCCCGCGCCCGGAGTTCATCGTGATCGAGACCAGCGGCGTGGCCGACCCGGCCGACATCGTGCGCAACCTCATGGACCCCGTGATCGCCCGGGAAGCGCCGCTGGAAACGGTGCTCTGCGTGGTGGACGCGACGATGCCTGCGGAAGCGTTGGATGACGCCTTGCTCCGCTCGCAGCTTCGGGCCGCGGACGTGGTGGCGCTGAGCAAAGGGGACCTCGCGGACGCCGCCGGGCGCGAACGGATGCGCGCCGCCGTGGCGGCGGCCAAGCCGGCGGCGGTCGTCGTCGATGCCCTGCACGGGGAGGTGCCCTCGGCGCTGCTGTTCCCCGA
>CALMAB010000306.1 GCA_937858325.1 uncultured Acetobacteraceae bacterium | reverse complement strand
CCGCGATCCGCCGTGCGTCGCAGGCCGTCGCCGAGGAGCGTGCCGCATCCGCCGCTGCGGAACCAGCGCCGCCGGCGGCGCCATCATGGCGCAAGCCCAAGCGCGGCAGCGCGCTTGACCCGTTTGTCCCGTTGCTGGAGCGGCGCTGGGCCGAGGGGGGCCACAACGCCGCCCGGCTTTGGCGCGAGGCCGCCGCCGCCGACATCCTGCTTGCTGGGTTCGCCGCCAACCTGAGCCGCGGCCAAAACGCCGTGCAGCCCGCCCTCGGCCTGTTCTGGACCACAAGCCCGGTCGAGGGACAGGTGAACCGCATCAAAACCACCAAGCGGTCCATATACGGCCGCGCCGGCTTCCAGCTCCTCCGCACACGCGTCCTACACGCCGCATGACCACGAAACAACTGCACGGGAAATGCAGGAGAACCAGGTTTCGCCCGGCAGGTCCGGGGAGTGTTCCGTCGGCCGCTACAACACCCGGCTGCGAAGGGCCGGAGGTCGCCGCGGCGCACATCCAAGCGGCCGTCGGGCACGCGCGTCCGAACGTGAGGACCATGCCCGCACGGCCGCGGCTTGCGTGATCGGGCTGGCCGTGCCGTGGTTCCTGCCGAGAACGAAGGATCTGCCGCTCCCCGAATGGGGAACGGCGCTTGCAGGGGGAGAAGGGCATGGAATCCAGGAAGCTGTTTTCGCCGCTCGAGCTCGGGCCGTTCCGCCTGGCGCACCGGGTCGTCATGGCACCGCTGACGCGGATGCGGGCGGACCCGGCCAGCAGCGCGCCGCGGACATTGAACGTCGAGTACTACCGGCAACGCGCGTCGGACGGCGGGCTGATCATCGCCGAAGCGTCGCAGGTGTCGCCCCAGGGCAAGGGCATGCCGGCAACGCCGGGCATCCACTCGGACGCGCAGGTGCGGGGCTGGCGTGCGATCACGGACGCGGTCCACGCGGAGGGCGGCGTGATCTTCCTGCAGCTCTGGCACGTGGGCCGCATCTCGCACTCCTCGCACCAGCCCGGGCGGGCGCAGCCGGTCTCGGCTTCGGACATCGCGGCCCAGGGCCAGGCCATGACCGCCGACTGGCAGCGCACCGCCTTTGAAACGCCGCGGGCGCTGGGGATGGACGAGATCGCGGGCGTGGTCGAAACCTATGTGCAGGGGGCGCGCAACGCGATGGCGGCCGGGTTCGACGGGGTCGAGATCCACGGCGCCAACGGCTACCTGCTCGAGCAGTTCCTGCATTCCAGCAGCAACGCCCGCGACGACCAGTATGGCGGACCGGTCGAGAACCGGAGCCGCCTGCTGCTGGAGGTTGCCGCGGCGGTCGCGGCGGTGTGGGGCGGCGAACGGGTGAGCGTGCGCCTGTCGCCGTTCGGCATCGCGAACGGCAGCGGCGACGGCGATCCGGCGCTGCTGTATGGCCATGTCCTCCCGGCCCTCGCCGCCCTCGGCATCCGCACCCTGCACCTGATCGAGCCGCGGGCCAGCGGAAGCGGGCAGGCGGACGTGGACCACAAGGACGTGCCCAGCGCGTGCGAGATGTTCCGGCCCCTGTGGCCCGGCGTGCTGATCGCGGCCGGCAACTACCGGCCGGACACGGCGGAGGCGGCGCTGGTTGCCGGGCACGCCGACGCGATCGCGTTCGGCCGCCTGTTCATCGCCAACCCGGACCTGCCGGAACGCCTGCGCCACGGGGCCGCGCTGAACGCCTACCACCGCCCGACCTTCTATGGCGGCGAGGAGGTTGGCTACACCGACTACCCGGCGCTGGCTTCACCTTCGGCTTGACGCGCTTCCGCCGGGTGGCTGACCATCCACGCAACGGCGCCGGCCCGCGGCGTGAACGAAAAGGGTGGAACTTCCGTGGCCGATCCCAGCGCATCGCCCTTCCGCGCCGACATCCTGCGGCCCGAGGTGGAAACCCGCTCCCCCGCGGAGCAGCGCGACCGCGACCTCGCGCTGGCCGGCGCAGATCGCCTACCTGTTCGCGCATTCTGCGTTCTACCGCGACAAGCTGCGCGCTGCCGGGATCAACGGCGCCGAGGAGGCCGGCTCGCTCGACGACCTCCATTGCCTGCCCTTCACGGAAAAAGACGAAATCCGCAGGTCGCAGGCGAACCACCCTTCGGCAACCACCTCGCGGCCGACCCGGCGCAGATCGCGCGGGTTTATTCCACGTCCGGCACCACCGGCGACCCGGTTTACATGCCCGTGACCGCCAATGACCTTTCCACGTGGATCGAAATCTCGTCGCGCTCCTATTACTCGGCAGGGCTGCGGCCCGGCATGAGGGTGATCAGCACGTTCAACGCCGGCCCGTTCGTGGCCGGCGCCTCGTTGGACACGATGACGAAGCTGGACGTGTGCCACATCCCGGTGGGGACGGGGAACACGGCGCGGCTGGTCAAGGCGTTGCAGCTCATCAAGGCCGACGCGCTGCTCTGCACGCCTTCCTACGCCGCCTACCTGGCCGAGCACCTCGTCAAGATCGGCACGGCGCCGGAGAGCCTCGGCCTCAAGCGCATCTGCGTCGCCGGCGAGCCGGGCGGCGGCGAGACGGAGTTCCGCGGCCGCATCGAGCGTGCCTTCGGCGCCAAGCTCTGCGAGGCCATGGGCATCGGCGACGTGTCCATCTCGCTCTGGGGCGAGTGCGAGGCGCAGCACGGCATGCACTTCAACGGCGGCGACTTCGTGTACGTCGAGCTGATCGACCCCGAGAGCGGGCAGCCCAGGCCCATGGAGGAC
Organism: uncultured Acetobacteraceae bacterium; assembly: GCA_937858325.1. Classification (GTDB taxonomy): domain Bacteria; phylum Pseudomonadota; class Alphaproteobacteria; order Acetobacterales; family Acetobacteraceae; genus CAHJXG01. The sequence continues at coordinate 419 of CALMAB010000306.1, read as the reverse complement.
GGCGCCGAGGTGCGAGCTGGTCTATACAGCCTTGCAGCGCGAGGCGGCGCCGCTGCTGCGCTTCCGCTCGCGCGACCACGTGCGGAGGCACCGCAATGAACGCAGGCAGGACCTTCAACACCCACATCGCCACCAGCGGCGCGACCAGGATCACCGTCCGCGGCAAGGACCTGGTGAGCGAGCTGATCGGGCATCGCACCTTCACGGAAGCCGTGTTCCTCGCCCTGGCGCACCGGATGCCCGGTCCCGGCGAAACGCGCGTGCTCGACGCCTGCCTGGTGACGCTGATGGAGCACGGCTGGACGCCCTTCTCCCTGGTGACGCGCCTGATGGCGGACAGCACGCCGGGCCAGGCGCAGGTGGCGATTGCCGCCGGGCTGCTGGCCGTCGGCGACGTCTTCGCCGGCACCATGGACGGC
>CALMAB010000305.1 GCA_937858325.1 uncultured Acetobacteraceae bacterium | reverse complement strand
CGACGACCTGGCCGCGGCGGCGCTGGGTCGCCAGCAGGCTGCCGGGCTGGACCGGGCGCAGCGGGCGCGTGCTGGCCGACCCGGACGACGGGATCTTCGCATTGCCGTTGCTCGTCCTGTTCTTCGGCGCGGAGGCGGTGCTGGTACCGGGCAGCATCGTCACGCCCACGGCCGCGTTGTGGCTGGCGCTGCGGCGGAGGATGGGCGCAGGGGCCAGCCGCCGGCGAGACATCGTGTCATGATGCGGACTGCCGCGCCCGGTGCTGCCATGCCAAGGGCCGACCGCCGTGAATCGTGCGCCCGCTCCGGTGCAACCATTCCGCCGCGCCCCGTTGTTTGCGCATGGATGCAGCGCCGGCGATCATCGTGGTCGGGGCCTCCGCGGGGGGCGTGGAGGCCGTGCGCTTCCTTGCCGCCGCGCTGCCGGCCGATCTCCGGGCCGCCGTGTTCGTCGTGCTCCACATCGGGGCGCACAAGAGCAACCTGCCGTGGCTGCTGAACCAGCTGGGGCCTTTGCAGGCCGTCCATGCCAGGAGCGGCGACCCGATCCGGGCCGGTCACATCTACGTGGCGCCGCCGGACCACCACCTCGTGGTCGAACCCGGCTGCGTGCGCCTGACCAAGGGGCCGCGCGAGAACTGGGCGCGCCCGGCCATCGACCCGCTGTTCCGCAGCGCGGCCCGGGCCTACGGGGCCGGCGTCATCGGCGTGATCCTGACCGGCGGCCTGAACGACGGCACGGCCGGGCTTTACGAGGTCAAGCAGCGCGGCGGCACCGCCGTGGTGCAGGACCCGGCCGATGCCGCCAACCCCAGCATGCCGCGCAGCGCGCTGGACCACGTCGCGGTTGACCACTGCCTGCCGCTGCCGCTGCTTCCAGGGCTTCTCGCGAGCTTGGTCGCCGAGAAGGATGCCAGCCAAACACACCCGGCACATGCCAAACCATCGGGGAAGGGGATGACGGCAGAATACAAGCTTGACCAGCCCGTCGCGGTGACCTGCCCGGACTGCGGCGGGGCGCTGCGCCGGATCGAACTCGGCACCTTGGTCCAGTTCGGCTGCCACATCGGCCACATCTACACGGCCGAGGTGATGGTGGCGGCGCAGTTCGCCGCGATGGAAGTGAGCCTTGCGGCGGCGATGCGTTCCCTCAGCGAGCGGGCCGAGCTGTGCCGGCTCATGGCGGAACGGTCCCACGCCGCCGGGGCGCAATGGGACGCGGCCATGGGGGAAGCCAGGGACCGCGCCGCCGCCCTTCGCCAGCTGCTGTCGATGGAGTGGGTCCACCCCGACGCCGGCACCGACGCCCCGCAGCCTTCAAGCGGGTGACGCCTGCTCCTGCCCGGCGGCTCCGGCCACCAGCGCCCTCACCTGCTCCTTCAGGGCCTGCGCCGTGAAGGGCTTGGTCAGGCGCGGCCGGCTTTGCAGGCTTTCGGGCAAGGCCCAGCCGCCGTAGCCGCTGGCCAGCACGAACGGTACGCCTCGGGCGAGGAGCTGGTCGGCCACCGCATAAACAAATCCGCCGCGGATGGTGACGTCCAGCACGGCCGCGTCCAGCGCCTCGTCGCGCGCCAGCCGCAGCGCCGCGTCCAGCTTGCCCACCGGCCCCACGACCA
>CALMAB010000304.1 GCA_937858325.1 uncultured Acetobacteraceae bacterium | reverse complement strand
CCCGTTCCCGCTTCCAGGACCCGTTCCCCCATGCGGGCCGGAATGCTCGCCGCCAGCAGCACGGGTTCGGTGCCCGTCCGGTAGCCGTCAAGCGGCTGCGCGTAGCGGACCCGCCCGTCCAGCAGCCACCCGCCCGTGGTCAGCACCGTATCTCGCCGGCCTCGCTCAGCACGCGCCGTGCCTGGCGCTCGTCCTCCGGCAGCACGGCGAGGCGGCGGGGAATGGCGCCGATGCTGCCCTCGATGGCGCTCACGTGGCCGTCGAGCACCACGCTCTCGATGCCGGCGTCCCGCAGCAGCGCGGCGAGGAAGCTGAGCCGGACCAGGTCGTTGGAGATCAGGACGGTTCGCATGGGGCTTTCGGCTGGGTGCGGCGATGACGCCTGGACGGACGCGCCGGGATGCTGGACAACAACGCTCGGCGGGGCAAGGGACCGAAATGCTCGCCTTGATCCATTTTCTGGGCCGCCGATATGCTGGCCATGGAGCCTGCGTGGTGAATCAGGAGTTCAGCTTGGGCGTTGTCGCGAATCGGGTGCCGGCGCCTGGAATAAGCGCCACCGTGGCGCCGGCGGAGCACGACGCCCTGTCGGCTTTGGTGACGCTGGTCGGCGCCGACCTGGCCGCCTGCAACCGCACCATCGTCGCGCGGATGGACAGCCCGGTGGCGCTGATCCCGCAGCTTGCCGCGCACATCGTCGCCGCGGGCGGCAAGCGGCTGCGGCCCTTGCTGACGCTCGCGGCGGCGCGGATGTGCGGCTACGCCGGGCCGCGCCACGTCCATCTGGCCGCCTGTGTCGAGTTCATCCACACGGCGACCCTGCTGCACGACGACGTGGTGGACGAAAGCTTGCTGCGGCGCGGCCTGTCCAGCGCCAACGCCGTGTTCGGCAACAAGGCGTCCGTCCTGGTCGGCGATTTCCTGTTCGCCCGTGCCTTCCAGCTCATGGTGGAGGACGGGTCGCTCAAGGTCCTTGCCATCCTGTCACAGGCCGCCGCCACCATCGCGGAGGGTGAGGTGCTGCAGCTTGCGACGCAGAATGACCTGTCCACGTCGGAAGAGCGTTACCTCGACGTGGTGCGCGGCAAGACGGCCGCCCTGTTCGCCGCCGCCTGTCAGGTCGGCGCAGTAGTGTCCGACCGGCCCGCGCCCGAAGAGGCGGCGCTGGCGGATTATGGCATGAGCCTCGGCATGGCGTTCCAGCTGGTGGACGACGCCCTGGACTACGCGGCCGACCAGGTGACCCTGGGCAAGACGGTCGGCGACGATTTCCGGGAAGGCAAGATCACCCTGCCGGTCCTGGCCGCCTACCAGGCTGGGGATGCCGAGGCGCGAGAGTTCTGGGTCCGCACCATCGAGGCCAGCAGCCAAACGGATGCCGACCTCGACCGCGCCATGCTGCTGGTGCAGCGGACCGGCGCGATCCGCACGACCCTGGCCCACGCCGCCCGCTTCGCCGTGACGGCCAAAGAGGCACTCTCGGTGTTCCCCGACACCCCGATGCGCCGCGCGCTGGCCGATGTCGCGGACTACACCGTGAACCGGGTGAGCTGACGGCCTAGACGACCGTCAGCCGCTCCCGCCGCAGCTGCACCGCCAGCTCGTCGAGCGCCGGCTCCATCCGGTCCAGCATCTCGTCAACCTCGGCCGCAGTCATGATCAGCGGCGGGCTGAACGCCAGGGTGTCGTTGGACAGGCCGCGGGCGATCACGCCATGCTGCTCGCACAGCCTGGCCAGGCGAGCGACGACCTTCTGCTTCGGGTCGAAGTTGCGGCGCGCGTCCCGGTCAGCCACCAGCTCCACGGCGGCGATCATGCCGACGCCGCGGACCTCTCCCACCAGCTCGTGCCCGGCGAAGCGGCGGCGCAGCTCCGCCTGCAGGTGCGCGCCCACGGTTTGCACGTGATCGACGATGTTGATCTCGTCGTAGATCTTCAGCGCCTCCACCGCAACGGCGGCCGGCACCGGGTGGCCCGAATAGGTGTAGCCGTGGCCGAAGGTGCCGATCTCGTGGCTTTCGCGCGCCAAGCCCTCGAACACCCGCTCGTTCACCATGACGGCGGAGATCGGCAGAAAGGCGGCCGACAGCGCCTTGGCGCAGGTGATGATGTCCGGCTCGATCCCAAAAGTCTGGCTGCCCCAGTAGCTGCCGGTGCGGCCGAAGCCGCAGATGACCTCGTCCGCCACCAGCAGCACGTCATGGCGGCGCAGCACGGCCTGGATCTTCTCGAAGTAGGTGCGCGGCGGCACGATCACCCCGCCCGCGCCCATGATCGGCTCCGCGAACATCGCGGCCACGGTATCCGGCCCTTCCGCGACGATGAGCTGGTCCAGCGCCTCGGCGCAGCGCGTGGCAAAGGCTTCCTCGCTCTCGCCGGGTTCGGCGCCGTGGTAGTAGTGCGGCGTCATCGTGTGCAGGAAGCCGGGCAGCGGCAGGTCGAAGCTGCGGTGGTTGTACGGCAGGCCCGTGAGCGACGACGCGGCCACCGTGACGCCGTGGTAGCCCTTGATCCGGCCGATCAGCTTCTTCTTTCCGGGCCGGCCCACCGCGTTGTTGTAGTACCAGACCATCTTGACCGCGCTGTCGTTCGCCTCCGACCCCGAGTTGGCGAGGAACACCTTGCTCATCGGCACCGGCGCCCGCTCGATCAGCATCTCGCTGAGGTCGATCAGCGGCTCGTGCGACTTGGCGGTGAAGGCGTGGTAGAACGGCAGCTTGCGCATCTGGTCGTAAGCAGCACGCGCCAAGCGCTCGTTGCTGAAGCCGAGGCTCGCGCACCACAGCCCGGCGACGCTTTCGATGTAGTCGCGCCCGGACTCGTCCCACACCCGCACGCCCTCGCCGCGGCTGATGATCATCGGCCCCGCGTCTTGGTGGGCGACCAGGTCCGTGTACGGGTGCAGCGCGTGGGCGATGTCCCGGGCGGCGGCGGAGTTGGCGCGGACGGCAGAGGGGGGAGGGGTCATGGAGGAACCTGCTGTGGGCGGTCCCGCTATTCTAGGCTGCAATGCCCCTGATTTGGAACACCAATCGGATCATCCAGCCGCCTTGCGCTCCGCCGCCTCCTCGGCCGAGGCTACGCCGCCGTGGGCGGCCGACCAGGCCACGGGGTTTTCCAGGAAGCGGCGCACCTCGGCCAAGGCCGGCTCGGCGAAGTACGGCCGGTCGCGGCAGGCTTCCAGCACGTCCCACCAGTTGCACAGGTGGTGCAGGCTGATGTCCATGGCAGCGAGCTTCTCGAAGCTGCCCGGGAACACGCCGTAGAAGAACACGACGAAAGCGTGGTTCACCAGCGCCCCGGCGTCGCGCAGCGCCCGGGCGAACTGGATCTTGGACGCGCCATCCGTGGTGAGGTCCTCGACCAGCAGGGTGCGCAGCCCTTCCGGCACGTCGCCCTCGATCAGCGAATTGCGGCCGAAGCCTTTGGGCTTCTTGCGGACGTAGGCCATGGGCGTCATCAGCCGGTCGGCGATCCAGGCGGCAAAGGGGATGCCGGCAGTCTCGCCGCCCGCCACGGCTTCGATGGACTCGTAGCCGACGTGCCGCGACACCTTCTCCGCCGCCATCTCGCACACCTTGGCCCGGGCGCGCGGGAAGTAGATGATCTTGCGGCAGTCGATGTAGACCGGGGACTTCCAGCCGGAGGTGAAGGTGTACGGCTCCTCCGGCCGGAAGTTCACCGCCTTGATCTCCAGCAGGATGCGCGCGGTGGTCAGCGCGGCGTCCCGGTCCCAATCCGTCATGTGCTGCGCCGCCATCTGCCCGTCCCGATTTCCTTGCCTGAGCTTCCTAGACCGCGGCGCGTCCACCGTCCATTCTGCGCGGAGCGGAGGGGGGACAACCCATGGATCGGACCTACAAGATCGCGGCAGTACCCGGCGACGGCATCGGCAAGGAAACGGTGCCGGAAGGATTGCGCGTGCTAGACGCCGCCGCCACGCGCTTCGGCTTCACGCTGCAGACCACAGACTATGATTGGTCCTGCGAACGCTACGCCCGAACCGGCGCCATGATGCCGGAGGACGGCCTCGACCAGCTTCGGGCGCACGATGCGGTGTTCCTGGGCGCGGTCGGCTGGCCCGGCGTGCCCGACCACGTTTCGCTCTGGGGCCTGCTGATCCCGATCCGCCGCGGCTTCGACCAGTACGTCAGCCTGCGCCCCTGCAAGCTGATGCCCGGCGCCAAGACCCCGCTCGCCGGGCGCACGGAGGCCGACATCGACTTCTACGTGGTCCGCGAGAACACGGAAGGCGAGTATTCCAGCATCGGCGGCCGGCTGTTCGAAGGCACGGAGCGCGAGTTCGCCACCCAGCAGAGCGTGTTCACCCGGCAAGGCACCGACCGTATCCTGCGATACGCCTTCGACCTCGCGATGACCCGGCCGCGCCGCAAGGTCACGTCGGCCACCAAGTCGAACGGCATCACGATCACCATGCCCTATTGGGACGAGCGGTTCCGCGCCATGGCCGCGCAGTATCCCGGCGTCACCGCCGACCAGTTCCACATCGACATCCTGTGCGCCCACTTCGTGCAGCATCCCGACTGGTTCGACGTGGTGGTGGGCAGCAACCTGTTCGGCGACATCCTGAGCGACCTCGGCCCTGCCGTCGCCGGCAGCATCGGCATCGCCCCCTCCGCCAACATCAACCCGGAGCGCGCCCACCCCAGCATGTTCGAGCCGGTGCACGGCTCCGCCCCGGACATCGCCGGGCAGCACGTTTGCAACCCCATCGGCCAGGTTTGGTCGGGCGCCATGATGCTGGAACACCTGGGGGAGACCGACGCGGCGGCGGCGGTTGTGGCCGCCATCGAGACGCTGCTACGGGACGGCGGCCCGCGCACCCGAGACATGGGCGGCCAAGCCGGCACGTCTGAGGTCGGCCGGGCGCTGGCGGAGATCATAGGGACCAGGTAGGCCGCGCTTGCGCCGGATCGCGGCTGCTCTTACATTATGCCGGCATCTGCGAATGAGTCGCAAATAGGGGTTTTCATTGGGCCGTGACACCAGCACCATCGCTCGCCGCTGTGAGCGCGCCGTCGTGACGGCCTATCGCGAGCTGCGGGTGCACGGCAACGCGGACCTGGACTCGTTCCGCGCCTGCATCACGCTGTACCGGATTCACCATCCGGAATCCTCGCTGAACGAGGCCCGGCGCTTGGTGGCCGAGTGGATCGACCATCACGTGGTCCAGGCCAAGTCCGGCCCCACGCCCGGCTGCGACTGCGACTAGCCGTCGTGCGCCCAGGCGATGGACGCCCGGGCCAGCGCGTCGATCGTGTCCACCAGCGGCACGCCCAGCTCCCCATGCGGCCCGGCCTGCAGGCCGAGCGGAATTTCTGTGCATCCCAGCACGACCGCCTGCGCACCGCGGATGCGCAACGACTGCACGGCCTCAGCCAGCGGCGCGTAGGCGTCCGTCACCCGGTTGGCCTTGACGGCCGCGATGGCCGGGAGCACCAGCCGCGCCATGTCCTCGGCCGTCGGCTCGATGCACGGCCAGGCGGCGGCGAGTCGGTCCTGATATAAACGCATGGCCAGGGTGGCGGCGGTGCCCATCACCGCGACCCGGCCTTTCGGCACAGCCTGTCGCCGCAGGTCCGCCGCCGCCGCCTCGACGATGTGCAGGATCGGCAACTCCGTCGCCGCGCGCATCCCGTCGATCCAGCCATGCGCCGTGTTGCACGGGATCGCCACGGCCCCGCACCCGGCGGCCGCCAGCCCGCGCAGGCCGCGGACCAGCAC
>CALMAB010000303.1:2997-6976 GCA_937858325.1 uncultured Acetobacteraceae bacterium | reverse complement strand
GCGGACGGGCTGGCGCGCCGCACACGCTGCAGGCTGGCTGGCTCACCGCGCTTGCAGCCCGGCGCGCAGCCGGTGCACGGCGCGCTCGATCCGCTCCGGCGCTTGGGCGAAGCACAGGCGCAGGTAGCCCTCCCCCTCGTCCCCGAACGCGCTGCCCGGCGCCAGCGCCACGCCATGCTCGTGCACCAGCGACAAGGCCAGCGCCAGGCTGTCCCGCAGCCCGTCCACGCCGATAAAGGCGTAGAACGCGCCGTCCGGGGCGGCCAGCCGGATGCCGTTCAGCCCGGCCAAGCCGTCCAGCGCCAATTGCCGCCCGAGCGCGCAATGGGTGCGGAACGCGCCGACGAATGCCTCATCGTCCAAGGCGGCGAGCGCGCCGGCCTGCGCAAACGGCGCGACGCCGCTGTGGGTGACTTCCACGATCTCCGCCACCTGGTCCCGCGCGCCCGCGGGCAGCACCATCCAGCCCAGCCGCCAACCGGTCATCGCGTAGGTCTTGCTGAAGCTGTTGCACACCATCACCCGGTCGGACGGGTCGGCCAGATCCAGCAGGGACGGCGCCGCTTCCGACCCGTCATACACCAGGCGGGTGTAAACCTCGTCCGCGATCAGCCACACGCCATGCGCCCGGCACAGTTCCAGGATGGCCGCCAGCTCGGTCAGCGTCGCGGTCCAGCCCGTGGGGTTGTTGGGGGAGTTCAGCACCAGCGCGCGGGCGCCGGGCAGCTTGGCCGCGAGACGGTCCATGTCCAGGCGGAACCGCCCATCCGGCAGGGCGTCGAGCGGCAAAGCATCGACGCTGGCGCCGCGCAGCCGGGTGGCGTTGGCCGGGTTGGGCCAGGCGGGCGTGTGCAGCACCACGCGGTCCCCCGCGCGCACGATGGCCGCGAGCGCCACGTTCACCGCGGTCATGCCCGACGCCGTGACCTGGATGCGGTCCTCCTCGACGGGCCGGGCGTGCAGCCGGGTCAGCATGGCCGCGAGCGCGTGGCGCAGCGCGAGGACGCCGCGCACGTCGGAGTAAAGCGTGTCGCCACGGGCCAGCGCCGCCGTCGCCGCTACGACCGCGGCCGGAGGACCCGGCCGGTCGCTTTCGCCGAAGCACAGGAACTCCGTATCCGGCCGCGCATAGGCGGCCCGCGCGACGGCGACGATGCGCGACGGCATCAGGGTGGCAAGGTCCATAAACCGTCCCTACGCGATCCCTGCGGACCCGGCTAGGCCATCAGGGCGCGGAGCTTGGCCGCGATGGCGTCCGGCGCCGTTTCGTGCGTGAAGTTGGCGGCGAAGCGGCCGCGCGGGTCCATCACGTAGATGATGCTGCTGTGGTCCATGTCGTAGCCGTCGGCCTTGGGGTGCTTGGCGTAGTACACGCGGTAAGCCTTCGCCGCCGCCGCCACCTGCTCCGGCGTGCCGCTCAGCCCGGTGAAGCCAGGGTCGAACGCAGACACGTAGTCCTGCATCACCGCCGGGGTGTCACGTTCCGGGTCCACCGTGATGAACAGGACGGCGGCCTTGCGCTTCGCCTCCGGCCCCAGGCTGTCCAGCGCGTTCGCGATGTCCTGCAGCGCGGTCGGGCAAGCGTCGGGGCAGTGGGTATAGCCGAAATAAACCAGCATCCAACGGCCGCGGAAGTCGGCGTCCGTGACCTCTCGCCCGTCCGCCGCGCGCAGCCGGAACGGGCCGCCGATCGGCACCCCCTCCTCCTCGCGGTGCAGCGCCATCCAGCCACCCGCGCCCAGCAGCCCGGCCCCGAGCAGCCCCGCCGGGGCGAGCAGCAGCAGCCGGCGCCGGTCCATCAGTGCGCGTGCTCCATACCCGATCCTTGCGCGCCCGAGGGCGCGACGCCCGGCCCTTTCGCACCCACCGGCGCAACCCGCACCTGCAGATCGACCGGCGGCGCGTGCTCGAAGCGGAGCTGCACCGGGATCACCTGCCCGGCCGCCAAGGGCTGCTTCAAATCCACCAGCATGACGTGAAAGCCGCCCGGCGCCAGCGCGACCGCCTGCCCGGCCGGCAGCTTCAGCCCGCCGGTCAGCTCCCGCATCCGCATCACGTTGCCCTCCATCGTCATCTCGTGCACCTCCAGATGGCCGGCGACGGGGCTGCTGGCGCCCAAAAGGCGGTCATCGACGGGGCTGGTGAGGGTCACGTAAACCCCGCCCACGGTTTGGCGCGGGGCCGTGGCGCGCGCCCAAGGCTGCTCTGCGCGCACGGTGGCCGGCTGGGCAGCGACCGGCTGGGCGACGGCGTGGATGGCGACGGGCGCAAGCAGTCCAAGCGTGAGGATCAAGCGGCGCATCGGGTCACTCCTGATTTACTGGTTGAAATAGCACGGACCGCGGTCTCTGCACGCCCTTCAGGACCGCGGCACGAAACGATACGGGCTGTCGCTCGCCAGCAACGGGTCAAGCGCCAAGCGGTGCTCCAGCGGCGGAAAGGCCCGGCTGCGGCAGTTCTGGCGGTCGCACAGCCGGCACGACAGCCCGATGCCGACCGCGGCGCGCTCCAGGTTGATGCCGTCCGCGTAGGCCAGCGCGTCCGCGTGCTCGATGGCGCATCCCATGGCGATCACGTGGGTGGGCGGCGGCTCCCCCCAAGCGGACGCACGGCCGACCACGCAGCGGGCGAAGCACAGGAAGGTCGCGCCGTCCGGCAATTGGGCGACCTGCACGTGTACCTGGCCCGGCGCGGCAAAAGCGGCATGGACTACCCAGCGCGGGCATGACCCGCCGTAGCGCGCGAAGGGGAAGCCGGCGGCGGAGAAGCGCTTGCTGACGTTGCCCGCCGGGTCCACGCGCAGGAAGAAGAACGGCACCCCGCGGCTGCCCGACCGCTGCAAGGACGACAGGCGGTGGCAGGCCTGCTCGAAGCTCACGCCGAACCGGGCGGCGAGGGCGTCCACGTCGTGGCGCAGCTCCATGGCCGCGGCCCGCACCGGCTCGTAGCGCATGAGCAGCGCCGCGGCGGTGTAGTTGAGCAGGGCCAGGCGGATCACCGACCCGGCTTCCGGCGTGCTCGGCGCAATGGCCGAAACCTGCGCCTCCACGGCGTCCCGCGCTTCCAGCAGCGCCAGTTGGAACGCCAGGTGGAAGCCCCGGCTTTCCCGCGGCAACTGCTCGGACAGCACCAGGCTGCGGGTCGCCGGGTCGTAAAGGCGGAGGGCGCCGTCCGTGGGCGCGACCCGGATATGGAGGCCGTGGTCCCGGCGCAGGCGCTCGGCGATGGCGTGGTTCAGCTCTGACGGCTCGGGCGGCAGGGACGCGCCGACCGACTCGGCCGCATGTTCAAGGTCGGGAAAATGGTTGGCGCGCTCGTGGAACACGTCGCGCGCTTCCTCGTGCGGCAGCATCAGGCGTCGGCCGGACGGCAGGGCGATGCCGCTGCTGTCCTCCCGCGCCACGCGCCAGGCACGATACAGCGCCAACACGGCGCGCCCGGCCGCCGGGCTGCTGGCGGCCAGCGCCGCCACTTCCGGCTCGGGCACTGGCTGGTCCAGCAGCACGTCGGCGAACACTTCGCGCAGCCCGGCCTCAAGCTGCCGCTCCTGCGCGCCGGACAGGGTGGCGAGATCGACGTGCAGGGTTTCGGCAAGCTTGATCAGCAGGCTCGCGGTGATGGCGCGCTGCTCGTGCTCGATCAGGTTCAGGTAGCTGGCGGAGATGCCGAGCCGCACCGCGAGCGCCTGCTGCGTCATGGATTGCTCCTGGCGCAAGCGGCGGACGGTGCGGCCGATCAGGGGTGCAGCCATTTACAACCTTTACGACTTTACGGGAGGTATGAACAATTCCACGACTCTCTTGCCCGTTCCGTGACAGATTGGGGGTTGGCCTTCGCAGGTGCAATGTCAATAATTCACGGGTGACTAACAGGAGACTTGCGATGCACCCGACCCCGACCTTTGCGCCCGATGGAATGTCCAGCGGCCCCGCCCCCGTGCCGCACGGCGACCCCGAGCGCTTTGCCGGGATCAAGCGGG